>JAUXGS010000228.1 GCA_030621945.1 Methanosarcinales archaeon
CCACATGTATAAAGCATAGTTTACTCCTTTCACCCTTAAAGTTTCCCAATGATATTGACGATATAAATGACGAGGTTGGTTGTCCTCTTTGTCCAACCTCCAATTCCCTTACCCGCTAGGTCCGCCATAGCCTAGCGGGTTTCCTCTTTTTGGGGCATCAGAATAAAATAAACCCCAACCTAGCCCTGCCCTTTACCCACATATCCCTTCTTACCGCTAGCCATATTTCGAGAGCTCGAAGCCGTTGCACATCAGTTGCAAGTGCGCATAACCCTTCCACATTAATTGATGACCAGGAGGAGGGTCATTAGAACGTCCCAAATAGCCACCAAGCTTTGCAACCAGGTTTACTGCAGCACCAAGGTTCGTGGGTGGGTTAATACTTTTTTTTTGCATCGGCGCTCAGAACCTTCAATTCTAGATCGGAAAACATTATTTCAGCCGGCAGCATGGGAAATTCCCGTCCGAGGAGAGTCATGAGCATAATACGCCATGCGATAACCATCTTTATCGCCACAGCTCGCTTCAATCGTTCAGCGGTTTTATTGGCAAGCTCTTCGGCATTACACCCTGATTTCAAAACACGATGCCAGTCTTCAATACGCCAACGAAGACAATACCACTTTACACAATTTAAGACATCATCCACCGATTTCAAAATCATCGTAGTTAGCAGAAACCATTCAAGCGCTGGTGTATCCGCCGGAGGATCCTCTTCCTTGACATGGACAATTCCGATGCTAACAGGTTCCTTGTCTTTGTGATATGATGGTGGATTCAGTTCTACCTGTTCAGCACGTACCGTTACATGTGCGATACGCTCGTCTCTTTTAGGCTTTGCTTTTTGCTTGCTTTTTTTACTCCTGGCGCTTTGTCTCGGAACTTTTATTTCTATTTGTGCCTGGACGGGCGCAAGCCTTGCTGTATCAAACAGCTTAAGTTCTCCTGTGGTGGCTCGATCATGTTTGGCGCGGACAAGTAACTCGACGTTCTGGCTGTTATTGTGTTGATCGTCAAACATTTCAAAGAAATCGCCCTCTCGATCCGATATGTTTATAATTGAGGTATGCGGCATCAACCTCTTAATTTGCTGACAATCTCGCACAGCCTCTAACCAGCAAAAAGTCTTTTTCTCTTCAATGGGAATTACGGATGCAGGTCTTTTGTCATCATCTGATTTTAGCTGTGGGGCAGTACATTCCGATCTCAGCACTCCGAGGGGTAGACCTTCTGTGGTCATGGCGAGCATGGAATGGAGATGTAAACCTCGACTTTTCGCCCCGGTCTGATTGCTTCCGATTACCCCAAGATCTTTACAACGATCAAGATTGTTATAATTCAGATCGCTGCCGTCCTGAGGGCATAATACTATCTTTTGATCCTGCATTCGCCGGATTGTTTGTCTACGGTGCGGCTGAAGAATATTCTCCATGGTAACCGCTGAGTCCTCCGGTTTAACAATAAAGCGGTAATAGCCTTTAACCGCAGGCCAACTACCTCCGGCTGCCCCGCTGTAAGAACATCCGGGGTTTTCACCCTGTTGACGAGCAATTTCCACAAGGCGATTGCTCAAACGTTGATCATTCAATGGTGCATCACCAAATTCATTTTCTGCCCAATTTTCACTATCCAGTCC
>JAUXGS010000110.1 GCA_030621945.1 Methanosarcinales archaeon
CTTCCTCATTTTCGTTTTTAGTACTGCTCATAACATCAATATAACCGAGATCAATCGCATATATCCTCCTATATTATTCTCATAGCCCGAAGATATATAAACTTTTCCCTTTTGCTCAGTATTTGTAGTGAAAAAAAGAAAGTTTTTATGGATTTTTGGAAAACAAAAAACTACTATCCTATATCTATTCTTAGTACCAAATAACTATCACCATGTCCCTCCCAGTTCGCCCATCGGTGGAAGAGATAGAAGAATACAAACCCGGGAAGCGGATCAAGGGAGCGATAAAGCTGAGTTCCAATGAGAACCCGTTAGGCGCCAGCCCCGAGGTAGTACGCGCTATCGTTGGACAATTAGAAGCGGGTGATTTGGAGCTGGGCGTGTACCCGTGGGAAAAAAATGAGGGAGCGCTTAAAGATGAGATTGCACGGTATATTGGCGTTGACGTTAAAAATATCGTTATCGGTGCAGGCATAGATGGCGTTTTGGACACGCTTGTCAAGATCTTCGTTGACAAGGGCGACGAAGTGATCATACCGATACCCACGTTCTCGCTCTATGAATCGTTGGTGAAAATAGCGGACGCAACGCCCGTTTATTTACCACGCAATCCGGCCGCGAATTACGATCTACCCGCCGCTGACATGATTTCTACCTGTAACGACAAGACACGCATGATTTTCCTTTCCTCACCGAACAATCCCACCGGAAACCGCATAACCGGAGATAACGTGCGTACGCTTGCAGAATCCGTACCTAAGCTGATGATTGCGGTTGACGAAGCATACGTGGAATTTGCCGGAAAGTCGCTGGTAAAGGTAGTGAACGAATATGAAAATGTAATGGTATTGCGAACCTTCTCAAAGGCGTTTGGGCTCGCGGGGCTAAGGGTTGGCTATGCCGTAGTACCAGAATGGCTGGCGAGCATTTATAAAAAAGTTTCACTACCTTTCACCGTTAATAACGTCGCGCTAACCGCAGCGGTTGCTGCGTTAAAGGATAAAGAGCACTTACGTAAAAGTATCGAGTTGGTCAAAGAAGGAAGACAGTACCTCATAGAGAATCTGCAGGAGTTATTTAGGGTGTACCTATCGCAGGCTAATTTCGTGCTCGTGGATGTTTCACCCAAGAAATCGTATGCGGTATTTGATGCGTTGTTGAAGAACGGGATAACCGTACGCGATTGCTCTTCATTTAGAGGTGCGGGCGATTCGCTTATCCGGATTAGTGTAGGCACTAAAGAGCAGAATGAGAAGGTTGTAGCGGCTC
The DNA here is from genome assembly GCA_030621945.1 of Methanosarcinales archaeon. Taxonomy (GTDB): domain Archaea; phylum Halobacteriota; class Syntropharchaeia; order Alkanophagales; family Methanospirareceae; genus JACGMN01. The sequence goes on from JAUXGS010000110.1 coordinate 1,270, forward strand.
TGAGAAGTCTGTGACAATAACACTTTACTTTATAAGGGGCCAGACATCAAACTTTCTTTCACAAAGAAAGTTGGATCAAAGAAACCTATATTTTCGCGCAGCGTTTTGGATTAAACCTTTTTCTAAAAGGTTTGACTTATCAACCCTCCCACCAAGGTCAAATAGAAAGGGTCAACATTCTCTCGATCGGTCTACGTGCCTTCCCCTTAATATCCCGAGAAAGCTCAACTCTCGGCTGCTCGTGCTCCAACGCTGCTTCTATCTTTTCCAATGTGATCATTTTCATCTGTGGACATACCGCAGTGTTAGAGAGGGGATAAAATTTGTTCCCGGGTGCGTCCTTTTCGAGCCGGTGCAGGAGCCCGATCTCAGTACCTATAAGATACTCTTCATCCTCCACTGCCTTGCAAATCTTCACCATGCCACTGGTTGACGCGATGTAATCCGCTCTGTCCTGGACTTCAGGAATGCATTCCGGATGTACCATGATTCTCGCATTTGGATGCGCGTCTTTCGCCTTCATAAGGTCTTCAAGAGTGATTTGGTGATGTGACGGGCAATTTCCATGTTCAGGCACAGGAATAATCGTCTTTGACGTTCCCTTCTGCGCATGATATGCCAAGTTGTGATCAGGGCCAAACAATATGGTGGTTGCATCCATTGCCCCCACTATTTCCTGAGCGTTCGCAGAGGTGCAGATGCAGTCGGCAAGTGCCTTGCTTTCTGCAAGTGTGTTCACATAAAGGACCACTTCGGCATCGGGATGCTCACTCTTTGCCGCACGCAGAACTTCCTGTGGCAATTGCTGCGCCATCGGGCATATCGCACAGACATCAGGAATAATAACCTTTTTCTGCGGATTTAATATCGCAGCGGTCTCTGCCATGAAATCAACTCCGCAGAAGATGATTATATCCGCGTCCGTATCCATCGCTATTCTCGCCAGCTCTAAAGAGTCCCCAACGAACTCCGCGATGTCCTGAACCTCTGCTCTCTGGTAGTTATGAGCTAAAATAATCGCATTCTTCTCTCGTTTTAACCTCTCTATCTGCTCTACCTGCTCTATGCGCTCTTTCCTCATTTCCATTAATATAGTAAAATTTGTATAGCTGATATAAAAACCATGTGATTTCACGAGAAACTTATTTTTTCTTTTAGCACAGGTTTTCTTTTTTCTAAAAAAAGTGTAATGAAAGGCTCCTACGTACTCATCATGGAAAACCATGCAGATACAGAAGTAAAGATAGGCAAAATAGGCAGCATAGTGTTCAAAAAAGGATTTTATGCGTATGTCGGCTCTGCTCTTTCCGGATTAGAGCGAAGGATAGGAAGGCACATGCGTGACATTGGTAATAATAAAAAGCTACACTGGCACATCGATTATTTTCTGGCGAACCCGGCAGTAGAAATAAGGGAAGTGATATGTGCAGAAACTGCGGAGCGAAAAGAATGTGAAATCGCTACGAACCTGAGTATGCGATTAGAGTCCATAGCTCGTTTCGGATGCACTGATTGCTCATGTAACAGTCATTTGTTCTTTTCTATCAGCGTAACCGAGCTCAAAGAGCACGTTTACAACAGCTTTTACTCCGCTGGAGAACACTTCCTCGCCACAAAGATAAAACCCGTGTGAGCCACCATTCTATGCTCCGGACGTATGCTCCTCCCTTTAACCTCCCAGCCCCGCATACCGACCTCATAAATACCCATAACGCGAAAGCTCTGCGCGTACTTCATCTCCAGCCGTTTTGATAGCTTGAATATCTGCAGCACTGTGGGGTTGTAGCAAAGGAGTATCCCGCCGGTTCTTAGCGATTCTTCTACATGTTTCAACGCTCGCCACGGCTCCTGGAGGTCCAGTAGTATCCTGTCCACTTCTTTATCCTCTATGCCCTCATACACGTCCTTCTCCTTCACTATCAGCTCCCCTGAACCTTCTCTTCCCGCACTTTCTACCGTGTCGAAGAACGTTTCTATATTGCTCCTCGCGATCTTCAAGAATTCCTTTCTCCGTTCATAAGATATTACCTTTCCCTCCCTACCCACAGTACGCAGCAAAGCCATCGTAAGCGCTCCTGAACCTATTCCCGCCTCTAAAACCGTTGCACCGGGAAAGATGTCCGCAAGCATTAATATCGCTGCAATGTCCTTAGGATAGATTATCTGCGACCCTTTCCGCATCTTTGCGATATATTCGGCCAGCGTAGGTCTGATGACCAAGAACTTCTCACCGTAATTCGACTTCACAACGCTTCCGTCCTCCAATCCTATTATCGTATCATGTGAAATTGTTCCGTGACGGAACGTGAAAGATGATCCTGCATCCAATAAAATACGATAGCTCCCACCCTTTTTGTCTATCAAATGCACAAGTTCGCCTTCTTTTACCGGATTCGCCATGGTGTTTAATATAATCCTTCCTCTAATATTTTAGGAGAGGATAAAGCCAAATAATTTAAGAACGTTTTGGAACCCGTGGACACCCGCGAACTTGTATGCATCAATGCGATTTGGCTGGTGCTCTATAACCAACCGTAGGAGAAAAAGAAAATGCTCGACCTCATGCATAAAGGACTGAAACTGGCATTGAAAAGCTGTGACCATGCAGAGATCTACGGAGAACAGAGCGATGTGTTAAGCATCGAGCTGGAACGCGAGGAAGTGAAGAAGGTAAAGCATGTTAAAAGCACTGGTATCGGCGTGCGTGTGGTAATATCAAATAAGATAGGCTTTTCACACACTACCGCTTTGGAAAAAGGCAAAATAGAGGAATGCGTGGCGCATGCACTAAAACAAGCGCGGGTATCAGAGCAAGATACGTATTTTGCTGGCTTACCGGCACCTATTGCAGGAACATCAAAACATGGCTACAAGGAACCAGAAAAAACGTTTGATCAACGAATAGTTGACTTTCTTGGCGTTGAGAACGGTAGCGAGGATGCGATAGGATATTGCAAAGAGATGCTACGAGGAATGAAAGAGCACAAGTTGAAAAAAGGTATCCGATGCACACCAACCGAAGGTAGCTTTGCCGCAGGTTTTGATGGAATCTTCATTCTAAATTCCGAAGGCATTGAAAACCAAGATAAAGGCACGTACGTCTCCGCAGGAATAGCGGTTGTGGCAAGTGAAGATCGCAGCAGTGAGGAGATATCGGGATACGAGGGTAAGGTGAGCAGAATGCTCGATGATATTGACTTTGGCTGGATAGGCCGAGAGGCAGTAAAAATAGCCGTGGATAGCTTAGGTGGTAAGCAGCTAAAAACGAAGGAGCTTCCTGTCGTCTTCTCTCCCAAAGCAGTGCAAAGCCTC
>JAUXGS010000005.1 GCA_030621945.1 Methanosarcinales archaeon
CGGTCTATCTCTTCTGCTTCCTTTTCTGCTTCCGCTCCTTCAATGCGCGACTTCATCAGCTTCTCGTCACTGACCAGCATTGTCTCTACCGCGCCGTACTCCAACGCTTTTCTCACCTCCTCCTTACCGTAGACTGCCTTCCCACCTACCTCTTTGCTTATCTCTTCCATTAACCTGTCTAAAAGCGTAACTTCTTTGGTGAGTCGCTCCTCCTTCTTCAATCGTTCGACCGCGCCCCGTTTCAACACTTCCAGGAACCCGGAAACACCGATTGAAGACGCCTGCTCTATTCTCGTCCTTTTTGAGAGTTCTGCATCCTGCTCCTTCAGGAACGCAAAGAAATCGTCTTTTATGAAGCCCGGACCTGCAATGATAATCGCTTCTGCATTCAACGATTGAAACGAGTTCTTCACGTGCTTCAACAAATCGTTAAAGAAATCCTTTTTACCGCCTCCTGCTTGCTCCATGCCCTTTCCACTTCCATATCGTATCGAAAACAGCTCGTCTACACCGTACTGCCTCACTACGCCTGCAATTGCCTCACCATCCTCCATAGTTACCACGAGCACGTCAGGCGCTGCAACCACCTTTTCCGCATCCCTCAACCTCTTCAACTGATGCTCTTTCCATTCCTTCACCACGGAAAGCTTCACACCGGGTTCGATATTAAAAGTATGATACGCGCCCAGTTCGCTATCAGGACCTTCCTCAATCATTCCTTTTATACGTAACCTGCGCGAGAATTTATGGAATTCCACGTCTTCGGTTCTTATACCCAATTTCACCGGCTTCTTATCCGCCTTATCCGGTCGTACCTTATCGGTTGCCGCCTCTATCCTTCTATACGTAACCGAATACACAAGGTCTCCTGCTCCGATTACATGCTTGTGATGCCATAAGTCATCCAGCGATTCGGGAATCAGCGCAATCTCACCGATACGCTTTCTTTCACCGCTCTCTTTCTCCTTTACCTTGAGCTTCTTCTTGAGGATTTTCATAGATATGCCTTTTCTTTGATGAACAGCTTCGCTGTTCCATTGCTTTGGCAATACTGAAAGAAAAGCTTTACCAAAGTTAGAACTTATTTGTTCTTCCTTTCTCTTCTCTAAAAAGAAGAGGGTATCAAAGAAAAATTTTCTTTACGAAAGAAAGCCTTTCTCTTTAACAAACAGGATGGACACAAACATAACGCTCAAACCATTGATAGACGAACCGGCAATCGTAGTCGAGAACGACCATAAAGCCCTGGTGATTGCTGACATACATCTGGGTATCGAAGCAGAATTCAGGCAAAAGGGCATCAATATCGGCAGTCAAACGGAAAAAATATTAGACCGAGCGATAAAATGCGTAAAAGCCGCGGAACCCGACGTGATCATTCTGCTGGGCGATGTGAAACACGCGGTGCCACGGATATCGTTTACAGAGAGAAAGGAAGTGCCGTTCTTCTTGGCGCGCCTCGCCGAATATGCACCGGTATACATCGTGAAAGGGAACCATGATGGCTATATAGACAAACTGCTGCCAGAGGTGGCAGCGCCATTACGGCAGCCCAAGCACGAAATAATCGTCAAAACGACAAAGGGATTTCTGTTTGACCATGTTGGCTATACGCACGGGCATTCCTGGCCGTCTCCTGAGCTGTTCGCTGCACCATATATCCTCATCGGACACAATCACCCACGGATACGACTGGTCAGTTCAAGCTCGCGTTACAGAAGCATGAAACCCGTATGGATCCGTGTGCAATGCGATTACGAAGCGGTAATGAAGCAGTATCCGGAGCTGAAGCTGAATAAACGAACCGCTCCGAGGGTAATAATCATGCCGGCATTTAACGAACTCTGTGGTGGCATTGCGTTTAACACTACGAAAAGAGAGCTTCTGGGGCCTGTAGCTTCGAAGCTACTTCGCGTAGAATCTATGGAAGTTTACCTATTGGATGGTACGTATATCGGAAAAGTGTGCGATCTTGAGGAGCAGATTACTGTTTAATATTCTTTTCCCGCTCCTTCTTGTGGTTGATAAGGAAGTCCAGCTCCTCCACCTTACCCTCACCAACCTCCGCATTACCCATCTTCTTGATATAATCCCAGATCTCCTTCCCGGCCTCTGTCCTCACCACGGTCGTTGAAAAGCCCGCTACACTGCCAACACTTCCGACACTCACATCGCTTTCCACCGCGGTAAAGTCTGTGCACACATTGCACCCACTGGGAAGTATACCCGTAAGTTGACTTACCTTGAATTTCACTTCGTCATCGGTCATCGTAGCGACGAACTTACCCTTCATGATATCCGTTTTAATAAGCTTTGAGAAGTCAACACCCTTCTCTATCAGGTATTTCGAGACCTCATTGTAATGGAAGTTCTCCGTGCAGAACAAGCCCACCACGAGCTTCACCTTCTCCCGGAAAACGGGGAACTCCTCCTGCAGTTTCCTTATCCCAGAGACCATACAGGGCGTGCCAACCACACCCACACCCACCTTGCTGAACATCACCGCCTTCTTCAATTCCGGAAGTATATCCGCAAAGACGTATTTTGTACCGCCTAACGGAAGCTTTTCAAGCTGCTCCTTTCCACGAACATGGAACACACTCGTTCTCCACTGCTCATCACGGTCAACGAATAAGCCGCGGTCTATAAGGCCCATATCAATCGCGGAAAAGATGAATTCCGTTCCCATTGCACCATCCTGGCCTTTAAATCGTTTCGACTTACCCGCGGTGAACTCCATATAGTCGCCCAAACCGCTCTTGGGCTTGTAATCATATCGTGGGCACACCCGTACACAGGCGCCACAGTCAAGGCATTTCTCCTCATAATTCGGGAAATCTACTATATCCTCTTCGTTTACTATCAACTCACTCGGGCAGATAGAGACGCAGGTCAAACACCGGCTGCACATCTGCGTATCAATAACCATCGCCTTGAGATTCTCAAAGAACAGTCTATCTTTCAGCTTCTTCTCAGGAATCTTCACTTCCCATTCAGCTTCACCTTTTCCCGTTTCGGTTACAGTTGCCATCTTCATTCATCACTTCCTAACAAGCCTTAAAATTTGCATTGAGCATTCTTTAACACATAAGCCGCACCCGGTGCATTTCTCAGCGTCTATTGCCATCTTCACGGTCATCGTCGCCTCTTCTACAACCGAAGAAACCGCGCCACTTTCGCATATCCTATCGCAAACCTTGCACGCAAGACAGCTCCCTCTATCTACGCATACACTCACCATTGGAACCCCTTGCGACGGCTCAACATCAACAATAAGCGCGTCTTTCTCTTTTGTACGTTTCAACGAGAGGTCTTCTTTGTCAATGACATAGTCCACAACTCCCACATCCTCTCGAATTATCTCCGGCGGTTCAATCATCTCCTCGGTAGACGTGAACATCTCGTCCATAGTCTTATATGCCACGTCGTGTATCTTTGTTGTCTTTAAAGCGCCACCAGGACACGAATCAATACAGAAATGGCAGAAGATGCACTTACCATAATCTACGGTGGGATAATACCGCCCACTTGGAGCATCCTTCATCCAAATCGCATTCGCGGGACATACAAAAGAGCATTGAAAACAACTTATACACCGCTCAGGGTCGAAGAGCATATATCCTCTAAAACAGTCGGGCTGCCTCTTCCGTTCCCGTGGGTAATGTGTCGTTATGTTCAATGGCAGTGCCATTTCCTTTGCTGCTGTTGACAGTGCAGATACGTGATACTTTAACTTGTCCGACAGGTCGTATTCCGGTGTTCCAACTTTCTTCATATTATCACTCCTATTACGACTGACCATACCAGTGCGAATAATGCTAAGGTAAGCATTGCGCCCCATCCAATACTCAACGCTTGGTCAATCCTATACCGCGGATACACGCCACGAAGGTTGACCAGTACCAGCAGAATTATCAGCGTTTTTACCACGAACCAGATACCGTAGGATAACTCGCCCAAATAGGGGATGACAGGACCGCTTCCGCCTCCGAAGAATAGCATCGTCATGATCGCCGCGAGAACATACGCTTTCTCATACGCCATTATATAAGCAAGTCCAAATACAATACCCGTATACTCAACAAACGGTCCAAAGGCTACCTCCTGATCTGCTTCCGGAATGTCAAAGGGCAACCGTGCGGTAGCCATCGCTGTTGCAATGAAGAAGGTAAGAGCAGCAAAGGGATTGAGGATTATCCCCCAATGCAACCACGTGCTTTGATTAACGCCACTAACTACTTCTGCGGTGTTGGACGTCCCGTACAGGACGATCATTGCGAGGACTGAAATAATAAACGGGATCTCGTAGGCGAAATACATGAACGCCTCTCGAACCGCACCGATGAAAGAGAACCGATTGTTCGAAGCCCAGGCGACACCGATGATAAATACGGGCATAAGACTTATCAACCCAATCATTATTTGCAATGCGTAGGGTGTTTCTATGGGAACGAGAGGATGACCGACGGCCCCAGCATTAATAAAGAGGAGCGGAAGCAAGACTGGGATGAAATAAAGGAACGGGAACTGCAAGAAATAATGTTTATGAGCATCTTTATGTATGATCACTTCCTGACATAGAAATCGTAGTGTATCTGCAAGCAACTGGATGCTCCCTCTCGTGTGCGGCTCAATCTCACGCGGACCGACCCGCCACTGCATCCGAGCCACGAGTTTCCGTTCAAGCCAGGGTAAAACGAGTAGCATAGTGCCCAGCGTAGCGAATCCCGGGATAATGATCAATGTAAAAAACGGTTTCCACAGTACAAATCCGATGATATACCTTACGACCGGCATGCCAAGTATAGAAAAGTCCAGCAGGAAAGCAACTATACCTCCTAATACGGGTATCTTAAGCAAGAACTCGTAGATTACGTACAGTAAGGGGATATTCACCGGGTTGTTCATTATCGTGCCTATGAGTCCGCTTATGTCAATCATCTTTCATCATCGCTCCTATTATCTATCAGCCTCCGGTGGGAAGTATCCAAAACTACCATAGACTGCCCAGAAGTCCGCATACCGTTCACCTTTGGCCGCTTCCATGAATCCTTTCAGGTTCATCCAACTGGGGCTTATTACCCGCACACGGTACGGAACATTTGACTCGCCATCACTGTTAATCGTAAATAACGTCGTGCCTCGAGCAGCCTCGGTAATGGTCGTCCATTCACCTTTTGGCAGCACAAGGTTACCAAACACTCTGAAGAAACTGCCTTTTATGTCGCTCGACGCCTCCTTGTATTCTCCCAGGATGTCTTCGCTCAGAATCGGGCCTTTTATATCTCTCACGGCATCTACCCCCTGCTTCACTATCTTCACGCTCTCCCTTATCTCCTCCAACCTGCCCAGGAATCGACCCAGACAGTCACCGTCATCACCCGTCGTGACCTCAAAATCAACCTTATCATAAGCATCATACGGCGCTACCTTCCGGATGTCGTAATTCACTCCCGACGCCCTCAGGAACGGCCCAACCATGCCACACCGTATCGCATCCTCCTTCGTCAGCACGCCCACGCCTTTGGCTCGTGCTATTGTCACCGGATTATTCACAAAGATACTCTCAAACTTCTTCGCCCTTTTATGTATTGCAAACGTGATGTTATCTATCATTCCAAGCACATCGTCCGAGATGTCCCTTCGTAACCCACCGGGAACAATAAAGGAAGGTCCGCTTCTCGACCCAGAAATATGCACCAACGGCTCGATTATCATCTCCCTGATTGCCATACAGTACATAAATCCGGTTGTATGCCCGAAGAACAGTGAGAATATTCCTGCGTCGTAGTAAAATGCTTCTATCCGCGATAGCTCAGATAGAATCGTCCGTAAGTACTTTGCCCTTTCTGGAACTTCAACGTCAAGCGCGTTCTCTAACGTCCTGACGTACGCCAAGTTCATGCTCGCCGGGTCGTTGATCGCCAAACGCTCGAATAACGGAACATTCTGGATATAAAGCTTGTTCTCCGCGAGCTTCTCCATTGACCGGTGTACAAATCCCGGCTCGGGAAGAGCATCCACAATTCTGTCACCCTTTATCCTGAACGTCACCCGGAGATGCCCACTTCCTGGATGATGTGGTCCTATAGGGACTACAATCTCGTCACTCGCAGGGGCGGTTTCGACGAATTCTTCCCAAATAGGGGTGTACAGATCCTTTGGAGGCTCAATGGGAACCATAAACTCTGGCTCTACATCCTTCTCAAAGACGTACCGTTCCTCAGGAATTTTGTATTCTTTCCGCAACGGGAGATCCGGCGTATCAGGAGCAAGAACAAACTTCCTCCCCATCCAGTCGTTCCCCTCAAACCAAACGCCAAAAAACTCATGTAATTCGCGTTCGGAATAATTCGCGCTTTCCCATACAGATGTAAGGCTTGGGATTTTCGGGTTCTTTATCCCTATCTCGGTGTAAATAGTTACAAGGACTGTCATCAGCTCTTCAATGCCGTAACTCGAAGTTACATACTCCACGATAAACTTCCGCTCATGTGGTACCTGAATTACGTTCACGCTCTTTACATGGTCAAAGTTCATCTGGCCCTTGAGCTTCCGTGCAACCTCTATCAAGTTCTCCGGTGTTGTTCTGATAGCAATACGGTCTTTGCCGGTGATCGTTACGGATTCAAAAAGACCTTTAAGTTCTTTTCTGAGCGTGTGCTCCAACTCTTTCCCGAAGTCCCAGTCCACCACTCTTTTAACATCCACCTTAATTTCCGGTGTTGGCGCATAGATCTTTGGCGAAGTGGGCACCATTCGTTCTTCCAGCTTCTCTTCGAACGGCAACTCCACCTTCTTAAATTCAATCGTCTTTTTGTCCACACCCATTATCTTATCTTGAAGTGCTCTCACACCCCGTAAAAGGCTCTCGGGTGTTACAGGACAGCCAGGGACAAAGAAATCTACCGGGACGATATCAGAAGGATGCGTTATATTATAACTGTTCCAGAATATCCCGCCTCTTTCTCCACATGCCCCTATCACGTTCACATACTTAGGGTCGGGCATCTGTCCATACACGAATTGCAACGCCCTCGCCATCTTCCTTGTTATCGTTCCCTCAACGATGATAAAGTTCGACTGCCGGGAAATACCAAGGTTCAACGTGCCCAACCTCTCACCATCATAGCCACATGCAAACGCATGGGCGAGTTCAACGCCACAGCAAGAGGTGATGAAATGACAAGGCCATAAGCTCCACTTCGCCGACCATTTCTTGAGTGGTGCAAGGGGTCCAGACTCAAGGAAGTCTATATGCTCGTTCGGATTTTCCATTTTTGTCTTCACTTCACCTCTCTATCTATATATATTCATTCAACTTTTTTATTTTCTCTCTTAGCTTTAGGACTCCGCTATTTCAAGCGTCATCTTATAGCCCACGTATATTGCAGGTAGGAGTAGTAAGAGCGAAAGCAGTAAGAGCATCGTAAAGCTTAAACTTGGGTGTGCTGAGAACAGGAGCAGAAGGACTATAATTGGTTCTACAGCCATAAACAGGAACATATACCCGGTATACTTCATGGGCAGCGTATATTTCGGGTATTTCATCGCCGGGTTCCCTGCTTCCCAGCGCATCGTTTTTATCTCTGTTAGGTTATACCTTGGTACTATTCTTATGAGCAAGAGCAGAGCTCCATCTACCAGTACGCAAATAAGGATCAGGACCACGATTAACAAAACATTTTCTATCATTTTTGGTTTTCTCCTCTTTTACATTATATTATATTGCAATACTTATCGTCTGAGCAATGACCTCCATGCCTTTAAAGAACCAATCTGGTAGGATCGTAATTGAGATTATAATTACGGCTGCAATGCAGATGTAGTTGGTGAGATTCGCCTTCCAACCCTCGCCGAGTTCTCTCGCAAGTCTTGTGTAATACGGAACAGATATTGCCGAGTTTATGACAATAATGGCAGCAAGCCAGATATACTCAGCCTTGATCAGCGCGACGAGAATGAACAGCTTCCCCCAGAATCCCATGAGTGGAGGAATGCCGATAAACGAGAAGGCAAGCATGTACATCAAGGGTGAATAAGCTCCTTTGTTCTTTATCGCATTGAAAAAGCCTATCTTACCCGCTGCATTTGAAAACAGCATGAGCAATACTCCGGTCAACGCGAAATAGAAGAATTCAGGTTTAATAACCACTACAATGCACGCTAACACATACCCCATGTTAGCAACGGTGGAATAACCGAGAACTCGTGCGGGCTCTTTTGACGTCAATGCTCCTATATTCCCCGTGAACATGGATATTGCAGCGAGTACCGCAGTAAAGAGGGATATTGAAACGGTTAACGAGCAAGAAGTGGAAATCAGTATCTTCAAAGCGATAACAAAAGGAACAATCTTTGCAAGCGAAGCGATGATGGACATTGGAATAGGATCCGCACTGGTGAAAACATCCGGAACCCATTCGTGTAACGGTGCAACACCCACTTCAATACTTAACCCTAATACAAGCATCACATAACCAAATATGTAGAGAATGCCGTTAAACTCGTTTTTTGTGTAAACCAAGATAACAGCACCGATTAAAAACAGAACGGTGGCCAGAACCATAAAAGTGATATATTTGATACCAACCTCTACGTTTGCTCCTCCTTCCCTTATCATAACTAAGATATAGGTTGGCACGGAAACGAGGACAAAAGCTGCTAAAACCATCGCGAGGTCTTGAGTAGAGAAAATGTACAGGGTTGCAAGTGCCATTAATCCCACCAATCCAAAGTCTACGCCTTGAATCACACTCTTGATCCCCTTAAGCGAGAGCAAGTTGATGATACTTATCGCCAGGACAAACGCAGTATAATAGATAAGCTCTGGATTTTTGAGTGTGACGGCTGAAAATCCAAGTATGATTGCAACTAACGCTCCAAAGAACCCCAAATCGCGGTATTTAACGGAAAATACAGAGCAGAGCGTCAAGATTACTAACGCCCCAAACATCATCATCATTGGCATTGATAATCCCATCATAGCCACACCCCTCCTATCGATACTAATATAAGAACAACCAATACAACACCGAGAACAATGTTGATGTACTTACTAAGTTCTCCCGTCTGGATAGATCGGATACTTTCTGAAATCATCCCGAATAAACCCGGCATCACCAGCGTATTGTAGAAACCATCTAACCCCCTGCTTACATAATCGCAGATGCGAGAGAAGAAGAAACCGATCTTAGGACAGATGTAATCATTCAGGTATGGGAAATACATCCGGTCGCTGAGGAAAGTGCTGAACTTCTGCATAGAAGGCATCCTCGGTTTATACAGTGCAATTCCGAAAGAGGCTAAAGCTGCAATACCCACTGCGATCGAAAGTGGTTCAAATCCTGCGTGTACAAATTCCTTAAGCTCGGGCCGCGTGAATATAAGACCAAATATGACGAAAAGCATCGAGACCATCATCACGTATCCCGCTTTCATCAATCCTCCACCTTCTACGTGTGCTTCATGCGGCTTCTCCCCCTTTATGAAGTTAGTGCTCATGAATCTTGCAAGGACAGCGGAATATATTATGGAAGTTGCTAACAGAAGTATTAAAGGCGCGATGCTGTATTCAATCGCCAGGTGTTCCATCACAAGGTCCATAGCAGATTTCACCCAATAGGCAGTAAGTGGCGGTATTCCAACTAAGAAAGTCGTTGCAATGATAGTAGTGGCGAAAGTTATCTTCATCTTTTTGCCAAGTTCAATATCGCCAACCGAGAATCTGGAATGCGTTGCGTGAATCAAATGACCACTAACAAGGAATAAACTTGCTTTTGCAAATGCGTGAATAGCTAAATACCAGAAACCAACAAGAACTGCTAAATTCATTCCGTTTACTTCTGCATGGATCCAATAAGAAGCTGCCGTGGCTCCAAACATCAGACCAAGACTGGACATGGTTGTTGCAGCGAGCAAGACCTTCCTTTCAAGCATCCCCAGAGCTACAAGCGCACCATACAAGCCGGAAATCAAGCCTACAAAAAGTGCGATGATATACACGGTTTCCACTCCCGGGATGCCATGTAAAGTCCAGGGCTCTATATACCAGGTGATTCGTATGAAAACATAAGCTCCGGCGGCAACCATTGTTGCACTGTGGAGCAGCGCACTAACGGTCGTAGGACCGGTCATCGCGGTCATAAGCCACTCGCTGAACGGAACCTGTGCGGATTTAGTGAACAATCCAATGAGGAAAAGGAGCAGAATAATTAAAGTGCCGGCAAAGCCTACCTGTACAAAAAGGTCCCCCCATTCGATTTGTGAGATGTTCAGGGTACCGGCGAAGAACCATATCGCAGCAATCGCAAGGAACATCGGTACATCACCGAATCTTATGGTTGATATTGCACGCCATCCTCCCGCGCTTGGAGGCCAGAAGAAGTTAAGGGGGCCTACCTTCCTGTCCACCGTGCCCACATAAGTGAGATTATCATCATCGCGATGCCAGTGCCCGATCAGTCCCCATGAAGCAACACCTAAACCTTCCCAGCCTACGAATAGCAGGAACAGGTTATCGCTGTAAACAACCAGAAGCATTGAAGCGGTGAAGAGATTGAAGAAGAACCAGTACCACGGCAGTCTATAATCTCCTTTCATGTAGTCCAAGCCATAAATAGCGATGAAAAACGCTATTAGCGTGGTTATAACCCCCATGTACTTGCTCAAATAATCTGTGATAATTACAAAATCAATCCCAAGTTCAGGTATCCAGGGGTAAGAGAACGCTTTATCCGGGAAACAGAAGAATATATAAAGGCTCACAATCACAGAGAGGAAAATCCCGAATACTGAGAGGAGAGGTAATTTATCCACCAATTCCTTACGCTTATATGCCAGAGCAATTGGTACACTGCTAAGGACCGGAGCTAAGAACAGTATGAGAAAAAGTATCCACTCATTCATGGTATAACACCTCCTATAATTATCCCGATTCCCTTAGCCAGGGCAGGAGCTACGGGTGGAAAGAGGAATATAACGGAAAGCAAACCGATTATGAACAGCGGAATGTAAAGGTATCCGCTCACGTGCTTCCTCTCACTCTTTAAACTTCTCGGTCTGCCATAAAAGATTCTCCGTAGCATATAAAAGCCATACCAGACGGAAAGGAGGAACATGAATATCACAGCCAGAATAATTGGTAAACTCCCTGTCCAGCCAAGGAAAGAGGGTGAGTCAGGTCTGAGGAAAGTGTCCACAACACCCCTTAAGATGAAAAACTCGCCGAGCATCCCTATAGTCAATATCCCACCGAGATTCATCCATCCTATTACCGCAGCATTCGAAATCTCCGGCATGTGATCATGCAATCCACCCATATCTTTGAGATCTTTCATACCATATAATGCTATAACACCCCCGGCGGTCATTAGGAGGATGGACTTCCCGAAAGAATGCGACAAGAATTGGATGACAAGCCCCATGATACCATAAGAGCCTAAGCAGAGCGCAACCAGCATATAATTCATCTGCGATATTGAAGAATACCCTAAAAGTCGCTTGTAATTGGTTTGCCGGAATACGGAAAAGCCAGCGTAAATTGCCGAAAATAGCGCATACGCGAGTATAGGAATCCTATAATCGACGATAAAGCTCGGGTCCACGAGATATATCCTCAGCAAGATGTAACCTGCAAGACCATCAGACATAATCAAAAGCCCTAAAGGAGGAGTTGGGCTCTGTTCGTAAGTCCATGGCAGCCAGGAGTGGAGACCGATCGCAGGAATTTTTACTATCATGCCGATAAACAGAATTGCCCAGGCAAACATGCTCACCTCTTTCAATCCACTAAGCGCAAGGGTGCCATTGGAGGAACCTATTAGAAGGAAACTAAACAGTGCAAGGACTCCCGGGATTAGCATCCATATAAAAAAGAGAATACTGGTCCATCTCCTTCTATCATAGCCATATAAAAGGATAAGGAGGAATGCGGAAATAATACCAATCTCCAAGAAAGTATACACAAATACGAGATTCCCACTATAAACGAGCCACAGCAAGGAAGTTGCAAAAAGGCAATATAAGAATGCATATTTACGATATTCTTTTTCCATATCGAGTTTCATCACTTCTAATCTGCTTTCCATGTACGGTAAAGAGAAGAAAGCAGCCATTGCAGAAACAGCACAAATAGCAAGCCCAAATGCATTCGACACCGCATCAGAGAACATATAAATCTCGCCCACTGGCGCGGAGAAATACATAATGTGGAATTCTTCGGAAATACCGCTTAAAAGGCGGTGTAAAATATAGAAGAAGGGGATGATAAAGGAGAAGGCGGCCAAATAAGTGGCAGCTTTTGGTTTCATGAAGAGGACTATAAATGTTACAATCAGGGGTAGGAGCAAGAAATAGATTATCATACTCATAGCTTATCGCCCCCTATGGAGATAGAGCTGGTGTGAATGTCCCTCTTCTGCAGGTCAAGTATGGTAATCGCGCAAATTAGGACTAACAGTTCGCCGCTGCTCGCGAAGATCGTGACGAGTGCGATACCAAATGCGGTATTGGCAAGGTGAGCAACAGAGAATAGCGGGATCAACGCCATAAAGATCGCACCGAACATCATCTCCAGCGATATAAGAAGCCGGATTACATCTTTACTTGAAATCGCTGCAAGGTATCCGATGAGTAAGATTGCAAAAGCCGCGACATAGATTATCGATACACTTATTAGATCAATCACAGGCATTTCAGCTTCTCCCTCCTACACTCATTTTTAAAACCGATAACAGTAGTAGTATCGCGAGCGAAATCAGGAATACAATGAGTAACATATATTCGGTAAGTGGTATGAAATTCATAAGTTCAAATTCGATCGCGCTGGAAGACACCGGTTGCAGATTAAGCGCCGAGTAACTGTATGTAGCGATGGCGAGGCTTACGAAAAAAGCAGTTATAGCTACCGGCACTGCCCATAACCTTGAAACTTGCCTTTCAGGATCGGATCTATACGTCGCCGCAAGCGCCACCGTTACGATACCAATCGCGCCTACAAAGACAAACAGAATCAAAATGAAAACCGGCTGGAGGTTGAAAAAAGCGTAAACGGTCGCCACGAAAACCAGTGTTGCTGCCATATACAGAGCCGAATAGAAATTATCCTTGCTTAACAGAACCCCTAAAGCGAATACCACGGCGATGCCTGCAAGGGCGGATAGCAACAACATATCTGCACTCATGGAATGAACGTTTTTTATATCAACATAAAAAGCTTTCGTTTTTTTTCGATGCTCTCGACATCAAACGCGTATTGCAAAAGCTGTTTCCACTACTATAAATATCCCTGTTTCGCTTTGTTTGGTCTACTTGGGACAATAGAGAGCGTCTGCAATGAGCATCAAGACAGGTCTTCTTCCCCTCCTGAAGAACTCGTGATTAGTTATTTCAAATTGCAAATGATTGGAGCTTATATAACCGCATTTGAAACGTAATTGTTTATTCGCTCCACCGAAAAGTCAGCAATGAATTGAAGTTTCTGCTTCGCTTCCGAATCCTCGAG
>JAUXGS010000045.1 GCA_030621945.1 Methanosarcinales archaeon
AAGTCCGCACCCTCCATCATTTCATCGCTCATCTCATCCTTATTCAGCATAAACGGCTCGTCCAGTATTATTTTCGCTTTGCCAACCGTCATCGTTGACCAGCTAATATTCCTTATTCGCGTGCCGTATCGTTTCAATAGCGCAAGTTTAAAAAAATCTCGCGTCTGCTCGGGTGCATTACTCAATGCATAGTTCACTCGTTCTGGAAGCGAGGACCAATCCACATGCGGCAATTTGCTCTTTGCGAATGCTAATGACTCCTTCGAATTAAACAGACAATCACTTTTTATACTTCCCTTTTCGTCATCGAGGTAATACCGCACACTCTCATCCAGCAATGCATATTGGTTACAGACACTCATGCCTTCAGAGGCAGTTTTTGGCTCGTAATTCACAAGCAACGCCAATTTCGTTACCCAGTCAATACCATCCACGTAGTTTTCCAGGCTCCGCGCTTCTAAGTCTTCTATCAGATTATTAAAACAGGTTAGCCCCATTTCATCCCACTTACTCACTTCTCCTCCTTCATTATCCTGCATCTTCTCTATCGCATCTAAATAAAAACGTAAAATGGATACCGCATCTGTTCTCTCTCCGTTCTCCAATTTTATCGCCCACTCGCAGTCCTGTGTATCAAGTGATAGTTCCTTGAACGCTCTAACCGGGTCTTCTATCTCTGGTGCAGCATCTAAGAATCCCAACTCAAACGCACGCGTTACCAGCGCTTGTGTGATGTCACGCAAGAAAATCGCATATTCAGAACGAAGCGCTTCATAATGAATATCGTGCAGTCGCCAATACTGATGCGCGGCATGGGGCTGATCCCTCGTGTTCAGGATGCCTCTTCCCGTAGTGGTAGAAAGCGAAGATTTTTGCATAACAAACATCGCGCGTGGCGAAATAACGAACTTCACTCCCCCTTTACCAACGGTCTCTCCGGAAACAACATCTCCGGATCCGGTAAATAATATTCTTGTAACTACCCATGGTATGAGCGCTTTTTCTACGCGATTCCAATCTCTGCACGCTGCACGTTTTGTGATTATATTCCCGTGCGTAGCGTAGGTATTGGTCTTTATCTTTCTCCCTTTTCCCGTCCGCATACCAGTTTCAGGTGAAGAAGAAGGAGAAGGAGAAGTGAAGAAATTGGCAACATTATTCTTATGGATGACTATTTTCTCCTTTAACGCTAAACTCGCCTCTCGCGACCCCACAAAGGCGTAGATCTCTGATGCTTTATCGTATGCCACGGCGTCAAAAGGGTTATTATAAGACGGTGTTGCAATCTCAAGATGTCCCATATCGTTATAAATCCGAGAGCCGTTATCACCGTATGACGACGTTATCTTCGATTCATGCAGCTCTTGCGAGACTTCCGTAATAATGTCCCACGTCACATCTCTTGAAAAACCGCTCCTTTTTAAACCCTGAATCGCAGCGTTAACCAGCAATGAAGGATTTAAGCGTGCTTTCGCACTCACGGGATATTCCTGCTCAATCCCCCTTATCTTATTTTCTGTCCCTACCCGTGGCACTTCCTTTCTCCTTCTACACTTCCTTGCTTATCTCTTCTATCTTCTTCTTTATTGATTCCTCATTCCAGCCATCCAGTTCATCGAACCGGAACGTTTTGTTATTAGCATACAATAGATAATCTAAGTATGGGTTTCTGACGATTCTATCTCTTATTTCCCTGCTTATCTCATCCTCCCAGCCCCGTATATCGCCCTCCTCGGCGAGCAATCGTACGAGAACCTGTCGTGCTCCTTCTCCTCTATTCCGCTCTCGGCAAAACACCACTACCGCGCTTGGCATTCTCGCGAGTTCCGGATAACGCTCAAACAGCCGCGCGTATTCCTCACTGCTCGGTCTGCTCACATCTATCTTCACATTTGGCTCCTTGTTTATCGTTATCTTATTCCAGCTCAGTGTCGCATCCTCGAATGCAGACGCAAGTCTAACCCGTAACTCGGCTCGTGAATTCTTCGGCGGAAAGAGTAACGCTTCTCCTACATCCTCTTCGGTTAATATTCGTTCCACCCCAATCTTATCCGCAACGCACTCGTATAAGTCATAATCGCAGAGATTAGTGAAATCAAAAGATGCGGCTATCTTCTTCTCCATCTGATCTTCCATCATATACATGCTCCGGTAATCAAACTTCCCTATCGGGATGTAGTTGTATTCAAACTCGTTTATCTCGTTCTTTATCGCCCATAACTTCATTACCCATTCTATGCGACGAAAAACGTAAGGATCTTCAAGCAATCCCTGATCAAACTTGGTGCAAATCCTCTTAAAAGTATCCAGAGCATATTTATCCCAGTAAGAGACTTTCCGCTCCGCAAACAACTCCTCTATCGCTTCGAGATAGTTACTCGTAAGGTAATCAATGGCGGATTCCGTCCTCCCATTCATCAGCTTTATGCGCCAGTCCCCCTCTGTATTCGCTGAAATGTCTTTAAAAGTCTGAAGTGGATTCCAGATCTCCTCCACGTGCGTGATTTTCCCTGACTCTATCGCATCTATTACATACGACGTAATGGCATTGCAGAGCAACCTTGTGACCTCCGAACGAACTCCTTCGCCTGACGTAACATGCACACGATATGTATCCCTTGTGCTCAATGGTTCGTCCCGTGTGGATAATATTGGCCATTGCGACGGTGATTCGGTGAAAACCCTTCGAGAAACCATCGCTTTGGGCGATATCACGTATTTTATTCCCGCCTTATCCGCTACATAGCCCCCAGCGCCAAAGAAGATCTTACGAAGTACTAAAAACGGGATGAGCAAATGCTCTTTGCCTACAAAACTCTTCCGGTCCACTGTATATGACTCGTGCGTGCCCCTGCTGTACCTCTTGTCTATCTCCACGTTTGCTTTCCAGCATTGGATATGGGCTAAAGACTTCTTTCTCTTCTTCAATTTCTCTCGGTATCGTTCGTTTGCTTTCTCCACGCCTATCTGCATGTACAGCTCTGCGGCCTTGTCATATTTGAGCACCTCAAATGCATCTCTACATTCAGGCGTTGCTATCTCGAGATGCCCGCCCGTGCAGATGTAAATTCGCGATCCATTTCTCAAAAAGCCATCGTTCCTTCTACGCAGCTTCGAGCAGATTGCATTCGAGTCGTCAAAAAAAGTATAATCCTCGAGTGCGTGAATTACTTCATCCACATGATAAAATCTTGCATAACGGTACAATCCGGGTGATTCAGAACTTAGGCCCACTCTAAATTCATGCTCGAGCCCTTGCCATCTGTTCAAATCCTCCTTTTCCATTTCTCATGTCAGAGTTAAGTTAACCAAATTAAAAATGCATTCCTGTGTCTTCCTCTGGCACCTCTTCATATCCGGATACTAATATCTCCTCCGCTCTTCGCTGCACAAACTTATCAAATCCTTCTTTTAAGTGCCCCATATTCACACCTATCTCCTCTATGTGCTTATATCGCTTAAGCAAATCCTCTACCTTCTTTCCCACGTCTAATATCTCCGAAAAACCTTCTTTATCCCATACGTTCCTCAGCGCATCGTTGCTGATAGCACCTTTTTTCATCATCAGCATTGTTCGCTCCTCCAACGCCTTATCCCTCGCATAACCAAATATCTGCGCGATGAACCGCCCGGTTATTGCATCCTCTCGCTTTATCCGCCCTAGTTCAGTCTCAACGTACGCATCAGCATACATGTAACGGACAATCTCTTCCACCAGATAGGTCCTCGCCTCTTCTTCCCCCCCTTTCTCCTTTATCAGGTAGCGGTCGAGCGGGATTTTCTTTGCGTAAATCCGTGCGATGGAATATGCTGCTTCGCTCTCAGGCTTCGAGACCTCGATTATCTTGTCAAATCGCGACCTAAATGCGGAATCTATAAGATGCAGCCGGTTTGTTGCACCGATTACAGTGAGGTGTGGATGCAGGGCGTAAAAACCATCTAAAATATCCAGTAATTGTCCAGTAACTCTTTCCGGCGCACCGGACGACCCTGTGTACATACCTCTTTCTTGCGCTAAAGCATCTATCTCATCAAAGAAGATTACACCATAATCGTTTTCTCCCTCCTCTAATTTATCGTTCGCAGCCTTGAACACCATCCTTACATTCTTCTCTGACTCGCCAAGCCACATGCTGAAAAGCTCTCCGGCACCCACCTTTACAAATTCACAGTTGGGTAATGCAGATGCTAATGCTTTTGCGCACATTGTTTTTCCACATCCAGGCGGACCGTACATCAGTATCCGGCGGGAACTTTCGCCATATTTAGAGTAATCATCAGGATTTACCATCGGAAGAATAATACTCTTTATCAAATCTTGTTTCACTTCCTTCAAGCCACCGATATTATTAAAACTCACTCCCGGGCTCTTTGTAACTTCATAGCGGGAGTACTCCTTTGCCGTATAACTTTTCTTTATATCAAGCGTACCGGGAAGGAGTCCTACCTTCATCCCCTCTTTTACCGTCTCCTTTTCTTCATCTCTCAACCTTTTATATATCCTACCACGACCTTTTCCCGTGGATACTTCAACTATCCATCCCTCACCATCATCTTCCTTTCTCAGTTCCTCTACCTCTCCAACCTCTAAATCAACCATCCGGTCATATATGTCGGTGATTCCTATGGTAAACCCACTTGGGTTATTCTTATCCGGGATGCGTCCTATGAACACGTACTTTCCCTCTTGTAGCTCCTCTATCTCCTTCTCAGTAAGCGTCCCGTAAGGTAAAGATTTTAATGCCCCGTTTAAATTCACGATGGCACTATCGTTAAGTTTCTCAACCACGAATCCGCAGTCTAATGGTGGTGCCCTCGATTTTGAAACAAGCTTCTCTAAATCCTCTTTATATGCTTCTGTCTCTTCGTATTTCCTTCTTAACCTTCGATAATCGCTCTCTAACCGTTCATACTCGTATCTTGGAATATAATCCTCTTGTTCCATACTTATCTATTAAAGCGTATGTACTTGATTTTATAAAAATCCATTGCCTCACATCCATTTTTACATAATAATATTAAATATATATAGAGATATAAAGAAGATAGAGAATGAAAGAGGAGAAGAGGAAAATACAACTCACCGGTGGTTCAACATTTACTATCTCGCTTCCTATAAAATGGGCACGGGAGGTGGGTGTAAGGCAGGGAGATGAACTCTCGTTAATTCAACGTGGTGATAAATCACTCGTCTTAACTCCGTTGAAGGATAAAGAAGAGCAGATAAAATGTGCTGAACTCGTGCTCTCGGCAAAAGAGAGTTTTGAGGGCAACTTCAGGTATCTTATCTCTCATTACCTCGTTGGATATGATGTTGTAAAGCTGTTATCGCCGGGCGGTTTTGAAGCGGAGGAGAGAAAGAGGATAAAGGCGGAAGTGCGGAAGCGGCTGATAGGCATGGAGGTTGTTGGTGAATCGTCAAAGGAGATAGTGCTCAAAAGTTTTTTGAAATATGAGGACTTCACGCTCCAAGATGCGATACGGAGTATGTCCAAGATAATTTTATCAATGCAAGAAGATGCGGTTTCTGCACTTGAGATAAGCGATCGGAACCGTGCAAAGGATGTTATAGAGCGGGATAACGAGATAGACAGATTTTATTTGCTCATTGTTCGGCAGCTTAAGGCGGTGATAAGAGACCCAGAGCTTGCGAAGAAAATAGGGGTGAGCAGACAGCGAGATAGCCTGGGCTACCGGATTATCGTGAAGAATATGGAGCGGATAGGCGATCATATCGAGAGCATAGCAAAGAATTCTATGATGATGAGCACACCGGTAGGGATAAAAAGCATAAAAGAACTCGGCACTCGCACGAGAACTCTCTTTACCAAGACCTTAGCTTCCTTATCAAACAATGATATAGTAACGGCGAATGAAGCGATAAGAGATGCAAATATGCTGGTTGATAGAGTTGAAGAGATAAATGAGCGAATCTTAGCAGAGGAATGGAGTGTTACAGACAAGATACACGCTCTTTCTATACTGGAGAGTTGGGGGCGAATAGCGAAGTACTGCGAGGATATAGCAGAGGTAACGATAAATCTTGGGATAGGGGGAGTAGAGGAATCAGAGTTTTAAGGACGAATCAAGATAACGTTTAGGTAATCATGTTAATGACTGTAAGTATTTATTATTTAGATAGATAGAAGAGGAGCTTGAGGTGTAGGAGATAGATGTTAGGGAAGTTAAGCAGTGCGCTGAAGGAAACGATTCGGAAGATCGCAATGGCGAAGCGGATCGATAAGCATACGGTTGATGAGTTAGTGCGAGACATACAGCGGGCATTGATCCAGGCGGATGTCAAGATCGCACTGGTAAAGGAGCTTTCAGATCGCATACGAGAGCGGAGTTTAAAAGAGAAAGTGACGTTAAATCCGCGCGAACATGTGATTAAGGTGGTCTACGAGGAGTTGATAAACATAATAGGGAAAGGTGTTGAAGTTCCTTTAGCGTCACAGAAGATAATGATGGTTGGGTTGCACGGCACGGGAAAGACATCGTCGTGTGCGAAACTTGCGCGGTATTTCCAGAAGAAAGGCTTAAAACCCGCGGTTATCTGCGCTGATGTTTATAGGCCTGCAGCATCCGACCAGCTACGGCAATTGTGTAATCGCATCGGCGTTCCCTTTTATGATGGTGCAAATCTGCCAGCGGGAAAGGGCGTGATGGATATAGTAAAGGCGGGCGTACAAGGGTTTGAGAAGTACGATATTAAAATTATAGACACTGCAGGCAGGCATGCTCTGGAAGAAGAGATGATAGATGAGATACGTGATATAGAGAAGATGATAAGACCAGAGCAGCGGTTTCTTGTTCTGGATGCGAGCATAGGGCAGCAAGCATCGGTGCAAGCTCGTGCTTTTGATGATGCCGTTGGGATTACGGGCATTATTATAACCAAGATGGACGGAACGGCCAAAGGTGGAGGATCGCTTTCTGCGGTATCAGAGACGAATTCCGGAGTTGCATTTATCGGCACTGGTGAGAAGGTAGATGATTTAGAGAAGTTTGAAGCTGATCGGTTCATCTCCCGGTTGCTTGGGAGGGGCGACATCAAGTCTCTGATAGAGATGGCTGAGGAGAGTTTAG
>JAUXGS010000040.1 GCA_030621945.1 Methanosarcinales archaeon
TCGATACAATGCTTTTAGCCGGTAAAATAGACCTTGCAGTGCATTCGATGAAGGATATACCTCTGGAACGGGACGAGAAGTTAGAGACTTCCGCGGTTTTGCCTCGTGATTCGCCTTACGATGCGCTGGTGTCGAAGTATCGTTTGGATGATATGCCGAATGGTGCAGTGATAGGAACCTCAAGTGTGAGGCGGAAGTACCAATTTTTGAACTACATGGAGAAGAAGGGTGTAAAAGTGAAAATAAAGGACATCCGGGGTAATGTGGACACGAGGATTGAGAAATTCCAAAGTGGCGAATATGATGGCGTAATCCTTGCTGAAGCCGGACTTGAGAGGTTGAATCTGGCTATAGAATATGAAAGGCTGGATTGTGACCCGTTTGTGCCTTCACCGGGGCAAGGAATAATTGCGATCGTTACGAGGAAAGGGTCTGAGGAGAGTGAGATTTTAAATGCGGTAGACGACGCGGAAACGAGGGTGGAGGCTGAAGCGGAGAAGGAAGTATTAAAAGTAATGGGTGGCGGGTGTTCGCTTCCAGTAGGGGTGCATGCCCGTTGTAAAGACGAAACAGTGGAATTAGCCGTTTATGTCGGGTTTTCTGATGAAAAATACATGTTGGAAAAGGCGGTTCTTAGTAAAGGTCGCTGTTTGGAGGAGGCGAGAGAGTTCATCACAAATTTTAAGATTATAGCGTAGCTTTATACACGTCCAGTGTTCGTGCTGCTATCTTATCCCACGTATAGTCGTGCTCAACCAATTTCCTCGATTCTACGCCCATCTTTTCCCGGTCTTCCCGGAGCATCGCGTTTATTGCAGCCCCTATCTCCTTCGCTGATGTGCCGCAGATTATGCCATTCCCACGGACAAAATGCTTGTTATCACCAACATCGGTGGCAATAATCGGCAGCCCAGACGCCATCGCTTCGAGCAGTGCAATTGGCTGTGCTTCAAGCTTAGAAGGCAATAAGAAAACGTCTACGCCTCGATAGAAGGACGGAGCGTCTTTAACATACCCTAAAACCTTTATTCGTTCGTCTTCCAGCCTTTTTACTTTGTTATACAGCGGGCCAGCACCTGCGATCTTTAAACAGACGTTGTCTACGTCCAATGCCTTCACCGCCTTTATCATATTTATGACGTTCTTTTCAGGCGATAACCGTCCCAGATAGCCTATACAGATGCTCTTTTCCCTCTCGTTGCTTTCTTTTTCATCCTTCTCTGCTGGGCGAAAACGGTTTATATCCACGCCGTTTGGTATAACCACGAGTTCAGTTCCGTTGCCGTTGCCACCATCGCCATACCCATAGCAATGCTGGCGAATATGTTCTGCAATTTCCGCACTTACCGAGATGAATTTCTTTGAACGGCCGGTATAAAGAGTGACAAGCATTGATATAAGTGTTTTTGCAACCTCACCGCTGAGACCCTCCCCCGCTTGAATATGGAACGTATTGACAATGTTGACCTCAGAGCAGATAGAAGAGAAGGGCAGGAAATATTCAGAGAACGTAGCTGCGTGGTGTATATGGAGAACGTCACAATCTTCTACCTCTTTTTTTATCTTTCCGAGTGCGAAGTCAAAACCATACGAAATGCCGCCCGCGGAATTACCCAGCATATGCGAGCCGAGCGAAAACTGGTCTATCCTCTTTACTTCATGTCCCAACTTCTCGAATTCGTGCGAGAGTGCTTCAACGTGCGTCTTTATTCCACCACTTACAGTGCGATGGTAAAAAGCTATTTTCATCGTTTCATTAACTACTAAGCTAAGATATGACTTATACTAAGCTATATTTAGCTCTATTGGTTCATACACATATAAAATTATTTATATGAGACGGCGTTATACTACTAAGAGATAAGGGGCCCGTAGCTTAGCATGGTTAGAGCGCCCGGCTCATAACCGGGCGGTCAAGGGTTCGAATCCCTTCGGGCCCATAAATGCGCGATGATTAGCACAGATTTAAGAAATCCATGAGTGGTGCGATTACTTTTTCTACGGATTTCAAACGTCCAATCCTTTCAATATTATATCTCCAACATTGACACCAATATCCTGAGCTATAACATGACACTTTACTTTTAACAGAAAGAAGATGGGACGTCTTTCATTAGAGAGACCCTCGTAGTTTCCCTGCCCCTTACTGATTATAAAATCCGAGTTGTTATACTCCTCTTTAAATTCTGCATTGCATGTTTTAAGGATGGTACCAGGCGCACTCGTTCCGGATGATACTATACTCGCAACTTCATCAATACCTGCCTGTAAAGCGTCCTCATAGGTCACGTCATTTATAACCGGTACATCCCTAACGACATATGTTACGGGCTTTTTCAATTCCTCTATTAAAATTCTATCAAAAACAGCTTCCCCTGCATTATCACCGAGATACAGAATCTCACTGGTTTTATCTAAGCCATCCTTGAATTTATCGTAATCGTATATCGCAAATTCTTTCTTGAGCACGACATCTATCTCTTCTTCGATATCAAAATCTCTATTTGGACCGAAATCTATCACATTGCCTGCAATCGCCATTCTTATTGCTGTAAGGAGCTTATCATTCGACTGTTCAACTATCCTCTTCAAAGAAGGATATAATGCCAAAGCTTTTTCAGTACTCTCGATTTTTAGTTCCTTATAAGGGTCAAATTCTCCCGTGATTTCCCGTACTTTCTCGTATACGAGCATTCCCGTTTCTGGTGGCGTGCTTTCAAGGGGGATGTCTCTGAGCATCATTCCAACTTCATCTAATATCCTTTTTAGTATCTTTTCATCATCCGTTGCCATTCGTCCTGCACGGAGTGCTTGATCAACGAAACAGGGAATGCAGTCAAGATATGTTCTCATTTTCGATTAGTTCCACTATCAAATTTCGACCTTTCTCAGATCCAAATAACGGCAGGTCCCAGAGCTGGACTATCCTGTAGCGTGTAACCGTAACTTCTGTCGCCGCTTTTGGATTGTAACCTTCTTTTTCATACCGTTCCTTAGCAATCAAAATGCCCCGTCTTTGCCAATTCGGCGTTTCATTCAGGTTAACCCCTTTACGAAAAAGCATCTCATGTACCTGCGCTGCCTTCATCCCTTTCAGTCGCTTCTCAGCCTCTTTCTCGCTTAGCCCGGACTCTTGCAGTCCGTAATATCCATAAGCATTAATATGGTTTCGCCATGCTTCTGCCTGTCGCTGCACGAGATATTCCAAAACATCCTCTCCGCTGCAAACAGGGATTATCCGTGCATCGACGGCAACAGCCTCTTTAAAGTCCAAAGCGATGGTAAACGCACTTGCTAAAAAACTCGCAATTACAGAATCCAGCTTCTCTATCCTTCCTTTAAAAATAACCTGCGTAAAAAGAAGATTTATCTCATCTGAGAAGATGTAAGCAAGCTTTGGGTCGAACCCGCTCTTCTCGAAAA
Source organism: Methanosarcinales archaeon (assembly GCA_030621945.1). Taxonomy (GTDB): domain Archaea; phylum Halobacteriota; class Syntropharchaeia; order Alkanophagales; family Methanospirareceae; genus JACGMN01. Next base: position 3,424 of record JAUXGS010000040.1, read on the forward strand.
AGATCGCCACTGCTTTCGCCATCCCTTTTGCGAATCGCTCGTCATACGGTTTCTCAAACTCGTCGCTTAAGACACGCCTGAAGTTCCTTCCATCAGCACGCACGATCAGAGGAGGAATAGCTTTTATATCTGCGTATATCTCCCTATCCCTGTCCTTATTATAAAGTCTCTCGCGGTTCCGATCAGTCATCCCTGACCCTTTCTACTACTACTTTCCTTTTATTACCTACCGCTCCTTTCTTCCTTCCTCTTCTTCTTCGCCCTCTCGCTCCGCCGCTCTTCTCCTCACGTGCTTTATGAGCACTATATCCCCAATTGCGGTTACCCATCGGTAAGGAATGATCACCCCTTTCCTCTTGCCCGCGTTGAAAGCGTTTGGATTCACGTTCTTCACTGCCAGACCCGATACTCTCTTCTCCCTTATGTCCACACTCACATCCTCAATTTTACCGACGTATATCCCTCTGTCCGTGTACAAATCCTGCCCATATAAAGAAGACAATTGTATTTCCATAATGCTATTTATGAATTGACGGTAATATATATAATTAACTGATTAATCTAACGATAAACGATGCAAACATCTATACAAGTTGGTAGAATTATTGGCATACCCATTCGATTGCATATCTCCTTCTTCATTATATGCGCGGGCATTGTATTTATGTTTGCGGAAGCTCCCGGACCATTTGGCTTAGGCGACATTGAGGACATATCTCGACCTTTTCGCTATTCCTTAGCGACCATAGCAGCTTTTCTTTTTTTCCTCTCTTTATTACTCCACGAGCTGTCCCATTCATACGTTGCGATGAAATACGGGACAAGAATAAGGGGCATCACTCTTTTCATCTTTGGTGGCTTAGCCATGATGGAGGATTTACCAAAGGAACCGGATAAGGAGTGGCGGATAGCAATTGCGGGACCTTTGATGAGTTTTGCCATCGGTGGAGCATTTCTTTTCACGTATTTTGGTATAGCCGCAGTACACGTGGCTATTTACGACCCGTTTACAATTTTAATGTTTAGCATTGGGCTTCTTAATGTGGTTTTAGCCACGTTTAACCTATTACCTGCCTTTCCAATGGATGGTGGGCGGGTGTTACGAGCTTTTCTTGCAAAACGTATGCAATTCCTCAAGGCGACCAGAAGAGCAGTATTCGTGGGGAAGACCTTTGCTGTTATAATGGCAATCGTGGGCTTTATGCCCGACCCCTTTATATTTTTTTCTACAGGAGACGTGAGAATGCCGTTTAACCCGTTTTTAGCGTTCGTTGCCCTTTTTTTATATATAGCAGCAACAGAAGAAGAAAATGCGACAATCACGGTTTCCTCGTTAGAGGGAATAACAGTGAGACAAGTGATGAGAACAGAGAACGTGAGTGTCCTGGAAGATTTGTCCATCACGGAGCTGGTGGAGAAGATGCTTGCGGAGAAGAACGCTGAATATGCGGTGGTAAACGAAGACGACGAGTTCAAGGGCTTCGTAACTTTCAGTGAAATTAAGAAGCTATCAGCCGAGCAACGTTACCCGTTAAAGGCCTCCGATGTAATAAGCTCCGTTGACAGAATGAGCGACGTTATATCGCAAGGAGAAGAAGCAATAGAAGCGCTAAAACGGATGGTAAACACGAAAAAGAAGGTTTTGGCGGTGGAAGGAGAGGAAAATGGGAAGATCATAGGAATTATCACGAAAAGGGATTTAGCGATGTTTATAGAGATGTTGAAAGGGCGTGGTTAAAAGCAATCTATCGCCGTAAGCGAGTTGCCCCTTTTATCGTCCCTGAAATTTTGATCACTCGTATTCCAACCTGTGCGTCGTTTACCGAATGAATGCACGCTAAAGACGCCCTTACTTCATCGACTTTATCATGAGCGCATCTCAGGATGCCCACGCCGCAGTTTGTATCTTCACTTTTATGGTATTCGATCAGCCATACCTTACTTTCACTCCCCCCTACATCGCCGTATAATGCATAAAGCGAGTTCCATATCTCTTTCAACAATTCCCGCTTATCTATTTCGCGTTCACAGAACACCTCAAAGCGAAGATACCGTCTCCTATCACGAAGAGAAGGCGGCAGATGAAGCATCAAACTCAGGATATATCTCATATTCATAGTATCTCCACATCGCGCTCCTTTTTCCATCTCTTATCTAATACGCCCCTGGGAATATCGCATAGCGCACTCGTAGCCTCTTCTTTACTCATTCCAAACAGGGCTGCAAGTGCAATCATCTCTCGTGGCGCGCGCAAATCGTATATAAAGTGGGCTTGGCTGGTTAATATCATCGGGGCGTTATATTTTCTTACAAGCTTCAAAATCTCGCGCATTTTACCGAGGGTTCGCGCTCGCTCACCTCTTCGGCTGTGGATTATCGAATTCATGTTAAAATCGATTGCAACACCATTCTCAGCAGCGTATCTCACCAAAACGTGGTTCAAACCTCCTTCTCCTCTCTCTCCACACGGATGAGCCAATATATCTACCCTAGGATTCTCTACCGCCGCTCTATTTATCTTATCATTACCGCCATGAACCGTTAATAAGGACACTTTACCCCCGTGAAGTTTTATTTTCCTTTTCAAGTCAGAAACCGAATTTGCTTTTATCTCTACGCCATAGAAGACGGCATTTGATTCTTTTTGCTCTTGCACAACCTCATCGTGGTTTGTTATTGCGATGCCGGTGTATCCGTATCTTTTTGCAACACTGAGCAGTTCCTCTACTGATGCATCGGTTTCTGGATATGCATGCACGTTGAGGTCGAAGTAATTGAGCATTAAACTAAAGAAGAGGTTAGAAATAAAAAAGAGTTCAGGAGATTCCTTTATGGCAGTTCGAGCACACAAAAATTTTAAAATGATGTTAAGCTATCACCACATACTTACATACGATGAACGAGAGAAAAATAGACGCGATCTTATTCGATCTTGATGGTGTGCTGATAAACTCATTTGAAAGCTGGTATCAAGCTTTTAGTAAAATGTTACGAGCGTACGGAAAGGGAGAAATAAGTAGAGAAAAGTTTGAAGAGAAATGCTGGGGCCCTGACCTGAGACATAACCTGGCTGCGTTAAATCTGGGTGAAGATGCCGCACGGCGTTGCGTACGTGAACAACTGAACTTGATAGAGCTTATAAAGCTGTTTCCCGATGCAGAAGATGTTTTGCATCGTACGCGAGAGGACTATAAGCTTAAGGTAGGGTTGGTCACGAATACGCCGAGAGAGAACGTTAACAAGATCTTGGAGCACTTCCAGCTATCTAACCATTTTGACGTGATTCTATCGGGAGATGACGTGAAACGAGGTAAGCCGGATGCTGAGATTGTGATAAAGGCATGTGAGCGGCTAAACGTGAAGCCTGAGCACGCGATACTTGTGGGAGATACAAAAACGGATTATCAGGCTGGTAAAGCTGCTGGCTGTTCGGTAATCGGCGTGGGCGCGAAATCGGCAGGTGATGTGCACATAGAGAAGCTTGATGAACTGTTCACTATTAAACCCTTTTCTTTTAGAAAAAGAAAAGCGTTTTCGTAAAAGAAAAAATGAAGAAGATACGGGCATCTGTTCCTGCTAAGGTGATATTATTTGGTGAGCATTTCGTGGTGTACGGTAAGCGAGCATTAGCCGCTGCTATTAACCGTCGGCTTGCAGTAGAGGTCTCGAGCAGAGAAAAGAGAGGTTATCACGTAAAAATAGAGAATATCCCTACGTTTGGCCTGGAGCTTGATTTAGAAGCAAGGAAAGGGGGAGATAGAAAAGTCCTGCCTTATAAGGATTACAGCGCGGCAGCAAAAGCACTTGCGTATGTCAGAGGATCAATAGAATACCTTGAAGAGCGGTATGGTATAGGAGACGAAGGAGTGGAAATAGAGATAAAATCGGAAATACCGCTTTCCGCGGGGTTAGGGTCCTCGGCAGCTACCTGTGTTGCGACTATCGCGGCACTCAAGGAATATTTTGGTGTGAAGGGCGATGTGGAAAGGATAAGAACTGATGCACACAGTGTTGAGAAGGCGGTTCAAGGCGCTGCCAGTCCCGTTGACACCGCAATTTCAACCTATGGCGGATATGTGTTGGTAGAGCGAAACGAAGTGAAGCAA
>JAUXGS010000210.1 GCA_030621945.1 Methanosarcinales archaeon
AAGCCAATTTCAGAACGAAAGTAATGCAGCCTCCTTGTGCCTCTTTCCTAACCAAATCCACAGAAACTCCAAAAGTAATTCCCCAAACCCAAGGTAGTTTTTGCTTTTGGGTGAGGACATAAACCATACACATACCACCGCTTTCATTTTCTGAGGAGAGTGGAATTACTTCGTAGACCTCGTACCCCTTACCCAGCCATTTCTTTACTTCTGGATCGTTTATAGCCAATTCAATTGCCTTTGACTTTTCCTCTTCTGTTAGTACTTGCTCACCGGAATAAGGAGGGAGAGCTGGCAGCGGTGGCTCTGGCTCTACTTCAGTTGGAGTCGATCTAAAAGCCTCGTCCGACAGAAAAACAATGTAGCCCACTGTTCCTATGAGGGCAACCACTAAAGCTAAACTCACTACTACTAAACCAAGTCCATGCATTTCTTTCCTTTTCATTCACCTTCCCGTTTCTTCTGTAACTTTGGCATCAACTTTGATTTGACGAGCCATCCGAGACCAACCAGAATTAATAGTGGCAAGGCGTACCCAACAAGGATTATAAGTCCCCGTATCACTGATACGAAGGCTTCAAAGGCATCGCGAAAAGCATCCCGTATTCCCCAGCTATGCGTTATCGGCTCAGGCTCATACAATGAAACGGAGATCGTTGCAAGCTCCGCACGGTTCTCAAGATAGTTTATCCGGCCGGTAAGCCGTTCGATATCATTCCGCACACGCTCCAACTCACGTTCAACGTCCAGAACGTCCTCGACATCCTCAGCCATATCCAGAATCTCCAGTAACCGCTTCTCCTGCCGCTCGGAATTATTAAGCCTCGCCGTCAAATCAATATATTCTTCCGTAACGTCTTCTCCAGAGATGTGTTTTGACTTAACAGTACCAATCTGCTCTATTTCTGCGACAACCGGCAGGAACTCACCTGTTGGCACCCTGAGCGTAATATCACCCCTCTTATGTCCGGTATCAGTAACATAAGAGTAAGAATCAGAAACAAAACCACCCGAACGTTCTACTATAAGGATGAGTGCGTCAGAACTTGTTTGGAAGTCTTCTACTTCTATACTTAATGAAGCCCTCTGGATTATCTTCCGCTCTGTATTCGCATTAGTATATTGAGATTCCGGTGTTTCTCTTCCTGCTGGCATGGGAATCGGTGCTACTGCCGGTGCTGGAACTCCTTTACCTCCCCAAGTGTCCTCATCAGAATATCCTGCCGGCCCCTTCAACTCTGATAATGAAGAGGCGAAAAAACCTGCTGAAGCTGCTAATACGCATAGCACAATGACAGCCGCTATTTTCGTATATTTCTCCATCTTTATTACCTCACCTGCAAAACTCATCAGTTTTCATCGTTTATATGATTTTCGTAAGCTACGAACCGAGTTGAAGTTATAGATGGGTTTAAAAGCAGGGAAAACAAAAATAGAGTGAATGATTCCCAATCCAAATAAGAGCAATACCCGGAATGGAATGGCTGAAGACGATGCTATCAACGATGAAAAATTGCTCATTTTGCCTTTAAACGATAAAAATTCGAAGAAGATCTCTCAGGTTATTTCAAGTGATACCGCGCGGAACATTTTAGAGGCTCTTGCATCCACACCACGTTCGGCATCGGAGATTGCGGAAAAACTTGGTATTCCTTTAACTACCGTTCAGTACAATCTTGAGAAGCTTTACGATGCAGGGCTGGTGAAGGTAGAGCGAACGAAATATAGCGAGAAGATGAAACACGTGAAGATATACGCACCGCAGCGCAAATTCGTGGTTATTGTTCCTGAGAAGACAAATAGAAAAGATGTTATCGCTACATTGAAACGATATTTAACGGTAATATTCTTTGCGGTGGCAGGTTCGGGCATAATAGAATTTTTAACGATGAAGATGAAAGGTCCAAGCCCAGCATTTGAAGAAGTTACAAGGTTAGTAATACCCGAGGAAGGAGGGAGACCCCTTGGACCAGTACCCTCGCCCGCACCAATACCAGCACCTGAAATAGTGCCATCGCCGATGCCCGCATCAAAAGGAATTGGTCTTGATTTGGGATTTGATATTTTCGCTCATCCCGGTCTATGGTTCCTATTTGGTTGTTTGTTTGTAATATTGGTTGCGTTCCTCATAGAATATCTTGGACACAAAAAAGGACGCAAAGAGAAGAGTTGAGCAATCAGCTCCTTA
>JAUXGS010000220.1 GCA_030621945.1 Methanosarcinales archaeon
AATGGTATGAAAATGGTCGACCTCTCTAAATCGCTTCCCTACGCATACTCACCAGTTTTAAAACCCGTCCGTTTTTACATTCCCCGGGTGCATCACCGATTACATCTAAAATAGTGCATTTATCGCCCTCCCTTAGACCTGCGGGATGGCACGAATCAAATAGCTCGCAATCGTATTCTTTACAATTAGGTGGCGCAAAGACAATTTTAGAGTTTTTGAACGTGTATGCCCCTTCTATCGCCGCCGTTATAGGTGCTTCTGTTACTTCTACCACACGTACACCATCCTCATGGATGTAACAATCATGCTTCATCTCATCTCTTACTTTCTCTACCCTGTACCGCCGATCTACTTCAAGGTTTGTGCACGCATTTTTCAACTTGCACTCTTCACATTTCGTTGACGCCCCTAAAAAGATGAACTCTTCACCTTCTTTTGCTAATTCAGTACCAATTAACGTTACGAGCCGCCCTTCTTCCATTTTCTCCTCATTACCTTTCTTTAACCTATTCCACAGCCCAGCCATTTCTCTTCCGTTTTCTTAATTATTCTATTCTATCACTTGGGTAACCAGGGCAAGCCTTTCTGCCGCTTCATACGTGAGTCCTGAATCACCCAATATAGTATATCTACCGGGATTTATTTTGTGCGCGTAGGTCAGCGCTTCGATCAAATCTGCGTCTTTAATGCCCAACTCCTTTGCAGTCGTTGGAGCACCGATTTCTTGCATCACGTCTCGGATACGCTGCCAGTCCTCCCCATACAGGTGTGTCATCATTATGGTGCCAACACCGCATTGCTCGCCGTGTAAAGCAGGTTTTTCCGCTATCATATCCAGAGCGTGACTGAATTTGTGTTCAGAGCCAGAAGCTGGAGCGGATGACCCTGCGATACTTATCGCAACGCCGCTGGAGACCAATGCCTTTACCACTGTCCGGGTGGATTGTTCGTCATGTTTCTTTATCTCCTTGACGTTCTCCATGATCATATTTGCGGTCATTTCAGAAAGTGCCGCGGCGTAACTGCTGAATTCCGCGTTCCTTAACCGGTGTGCAAGCTGCCAATCCTTTACAGCGGTGTAGTTGGCAAGGAGATCGCCGCAGCCAGCAGCAGTAAACCGGTAAGGAGCGGACGATATTATCTTTGTGTCCGCAACAATAGCGAGTGGTGCCGGTGTCTGGATGGAAACGGGATTCCTTCTGTCCTTATCCTTCAGAGATGCCCGTGGTGAGACTATGCCATCGTGTGATGCTATGGTAGGCACAGAAATAAAAGGAACGCAAAGCTCAGAAGCAGGTATTTTACCGGTGTCTATTATACTCCCACCACCGACGCCGAGCACGAACTCCGCTTTATCCTCAGCCGCTACTTTTTTCACAACTCCTATGTTCTCTCTGCTTATTCCACTCACTTCTATCAGGTTGACTTCGTATCCAGCATCGGATAAAATCTCAAGTACGGTCTCTCCAGCTATCTTTCTCGTGCGGCTATCAGCAACGATAATCGCACTTTTACCTACCTCTAAGTGCTTGCAGATCGTGCCTATCTCCTGCAAAACATCATGTCCGATCAAGACATCCCGTGGCAATTGCATCCATTTCACTTTCTCAACCGTTTCCATAACTTACGTAACTCCTCGACCGTTATATCTAAGTAACTAAGGTTAGATAGATAAATCTTTATTTATGCAGTTTGACTGTGCGAACAACTATGAACAAAATCAGTGTGCTGCTCACTAACTTCCCGGTATATAATGAAGAGCTCGGGATAAACCTGAAGGGGCCCTCAGGAAGGTTCAAATGGTTTTTAGCTGCTATTCTGTTCGGTGCGAGAATAAGCGAGAAAATCGCTGCGAACACATACAAAAGTTTTGAACGGTATGGACTTGAGAGCCCGGAGAAGATCATCGCGGCTGGTTGGGACGAACTGGTCAGGATTCTGGATGAAGGAGGATATGTACGCTACGACTTTTCTACAGCGACAAAACTGCTTGGGGTAATGA
>JAUXGS010000227.1 GCA_030621945.1 Methanosarcinales archaeon
GCCTATCAACCTCTGACGCAACCTGAAGGACATCCTTCCCTCTAACACCCCTCCCGATCAGGACTGCGCGTAGCTCAACATTGGAGAGCGTTGAGACGTCTTTTCGTATCAATTTCTCCCGCGGTTTGTCTATGTCCGGGATGTCAGTGATTTTTCTCATCGTATTGCTCAACTGGAATCTGACAGGGGTTTTGATCTTCTTTTCTGTGGCTTCTTTTTCTTTTTCAGTTCTTTTCTCTCTTTTCTGATCCGTTCCAGCAGAACGGACGCTGGCTCGTCATCAGAGTCCTGCGACACAAGATCGCCACGGAACGCTTTTGCGAGGATGGATTTGGTGAGTCGGTCTGCGTGTGCGGTTGCAGCGGCGACGCGTTCTTCGACTTCGCTGGTGCGGTGGAAGAGAGTTTCGATTCGGTTTACGATGGCGCGTTGTTCGAGGAGGGGGGGTACGGAAAGAATAAATTGTTTAATATCCTTCTGAAAAAGGTGTGGGGTTGCGCTTCCTGTAATTCTCTGTTGAACAACACTTTGGAGTTGAGGTCCACTTAAAAAATAAAACAGATACTTTGGTACAAATGCTTCTCGACTTCTGATAACTAATAGTGATGAATTTACAGTAGTTAATTGACTTAAATTCTTAACGATTCCAATTTTCCCGATACCTGCCCCATCTTTAGCAAGTAAAATGTCATCTTCTTGAAGCATGATTTCGGGGCTTTCGTCATAACGTTCCATAGAAATATGGTTCGATTCTCTAAAATCAACTTCCTCCCCATAGTTTAAATTGTGTACCGATAGAAATAATGGACCGTCTTTTGTGTATTCTTCGGCTTTCAAACCCCTCCATCCGATCCTTCCGGCAATATATATCAGATTTTCAAGTTTGGCGTCTACCCAAGAAGGTATTGAAAAATTAGCCTCAACTGCAAATTCATAATCCTTTTTCGGCTTCTTCCTCCCTTCTTTATTCCCATTCTTACGTTCTTTTTCATACTTTCTAACCCTCTCCTCTCTGATTCTTTCCAACAACTCACTCGCAGGCTCAACATCGGGATGCTCTCTGCGCCAGCCCTCTGTCAGCCGCCCCGAGCAGGCTGCGGCAAGCACGCTCTGCCGGAAACGCTTGGTGATCGGCGGAACCGCTGCCAGATGGTCTTTTGCGGCGTTCACCTGCGCCAGAAGGGCTTCGAGCTTGGCGACGATGCGGTGCTGTTCGGCGAGGGGTGGGAGGGGAATTTGGATTTGTATGAACTCGTTGTCTCTCGCTGAAGGTGGGCTATCACCATACGTAACAATTGAATCAATGAAAGATTGTCTGCGAACTATATGAAAAAGATAGTTAGAGTCGATCCCGCTTTCTGGTTTAAGGGGATAAAAAGCAGTTGAAGCAATGGAATTATCCAAATCTTCCGGAATCAACGCAATATTTTTTAGATACGGCCTCACTAAAGAAATTATTACATCCCCGCTCTTTACCAATCGCTTTGCTCGACTCGGTGCATTTTTATTATTTAAACGCCTTGGTCTAACGATGGTTTGAATTTCATTGTCAATAGATTCTATATCGAGGTAAATAAACTCCCCTAATCCGTTTTTCTTTGGATCTTTTGTTATTTTTGGTTTGCATATTTCAGATAATGCTGCCCACGCCCACCCCTCCGGCAAATCATACGCC
>JAUXGS010000039.1 GCA_030621945.1 Methanosarcinales archaeon
CTGTCCCCTGCCTTTGACGAAGGCCACATATATAGCACGCCATAGGTAGAGCCAAAGAAGACAATGAAGCCGAACAAAGAAAGGAATATCTTGCCGAATAACTGCCCATGTGTAAGTATCAATGATGGGAAAACTTCATAGTTTATGGGGAGAATATCGAATGTCGAAAGCAAGTTCGCAAGCATAAAACCCATAATTAGACCCAAAACCCCTGTAAGCAGCGCATAAAAAAAAGCACTCGAAAGGTATATGTCAAAAGTTATGGGGTATCTCGCAGCGAGAAGTGTCTTTTCAAACTCTTCATACTTCTCCTTCTCACCCACAAAAAACCTTCCGAATACCGAATGTGCAAACTTCTCTATATACTTCTCCTTAAATGCCATATAGCTCCTTCACCTTTTCTGGATTTACTTGATAAGTCCTTACAGCAGCGATGAACTCTTCCGGTGTTACTGCTCTCTCAGCCATTAATTCCAGAAGCTTTTTCCTTAACTCTAATTCCTCCCTTAACTTCTCCGTGCTCCACGCATTGAATTTCGCAATATCTTCCAGGATTTTCGACGAGAGAGATGCCCCAAGTCCTGTGAAAGAGTCCGTAGCGGGAATCCACTCGAAAAGTTTCATTGTCTTTATGTTCTTCGTTATCGGATCTATTCCTAAGTTTTCGGTTATCTCAAAGTTCCTTCTCTCCCTCTTTTTCCCTATAAACACCTGCGATTGAATAGCAAAGACATCAAGCGCCTGCATCATCGAGCGAGGGACGCTGAGCGGTGGATATTCTAACCTGTGAATGGTTGAGTCCACAGAGTCCGCATGTAACGTGGAAAAAGATGTGTGCCCGGTAGACATCGCCTGGAAAAGTGTTATGGCTTCCTGCCCCCTCACCTCTCCTACAATCAAGTATTCTGGACGCTGCCTTAACGCCGCCTTTAACAAATCATACATGCCTACTGCTCCCGTATCACTACCCATGAAAGAATGCCTTGTAACGCTGGGAATCCAGTTTTTGTGTGGTAATTTTAGTTCTCTCGTATCCTCTATGGTTATGATTTTAGAATTTTCAGGCATGAAAAGTGAAATGGCATTCAAAGAAGTCGTCTTTCCAGAAGCAGTACCACCTATGAATAATATGCTCTTCCCGTTCCAAACGCAGAGCCAGAGATATGCCATTTGCTCGGCAGTGAATGTCCCCCAGCGAATTAGGTCCGCAGGGGTTATAAGAACTTCTCTGAATCTCCTTATTGTGAACGTGCTTCCTCTCGTTGTTATTTCGCTTCCAAGGGTAAGCTGCCCCCTCGAACCATCCTGCATCGTTATGTCTACCATCGGGTCCGAATATGACAGATGCTTCCCTCCTTTCTGTGCCAACTTCATAACAAAAGAGTCCAACTCGGTATCATCAAAGACTATGTTCGTCTCCGTGCTACCGTATTTCCAGTGGTAAACGTAAAGTGGAATATTGTATCCATCGCAAGAAACGTCTTCTGTAAACCTGTCACACATTGGAGCTTCTATCTTACCAAAATTCACAAAATCTCGCACGATATAATAGCTTATCTTATTGAGAGAATTTGGCTCCAGTTCAATATGGTGCCTTCGCACGACCTCGTCTATTTTTTCTCTTAGAATCTTTTCTTTATCTATCTTTCCATCTTCACTCTTTATATCTGTGAAAAGCAGAATATTCCTGAGTCGCTCACTTATTTCCGCAAAGAAGAACTTCTCCTCATCATCAAGTCTCGGCTCCACCGCCTGATACAAATACGCGTCAGTCTCATTGTTATATAATATGCTCACAAACACATACGGCTCATTCACAAAGTATCTCTCCACCTCTTTACAACCTTCTGGAATAGAAAAATCGGTGATGTCCGTGCCAAGCTTCTCAAAAAACGTGTCAATAGCCTTATCAGGAAGCTCCACATCCTCGAGAGAACATCTGAACTCTTCGTCTTTAACGCTCAGGGATGAAAGAAAACTCTCATCATCCTCTTCTTCTACTACTTCTATTTTCGCACCTTTAACTCCTTCTTCCAACTTGACATCCACATCCCGATACTCAACATTATCTAATAATGATTTTACCCCCTCCTCTCGTTCATTCAAAGATTCCAAAATTTTCTCCTTCTCTCTTTCTTCCATACAAGCTAACATAAAAATATGATACTTAAATAATTTACGGATACAGAAAACGAAATGATGAGTAGTCAAAGTTGAACATTGGGATTTTGAGTTCAGAATTTTGTTTTTCAATTACGCACTATCTCTATCCTTACTTCTGAAACCAGCCGTAAATTATGTGCTGAGCAGGAAAGACAGGGATCATATGCTCTGATAGTCGTCTCTATTCTGTTCAGGAGCTTCTCATCAGGCTCCAAACTCTTATTATCCAAGAATATTTTCCGTGCAACCTCTTTCACGCTTTCGTCTATCCCCGGATTGTTAAATGTCGTCGCGACTATCGAGTTCATATCCGTTATGAATCCCTCCTTGTCGGTAGCGTAATGGTGGATGAGAGTGCCTCTTGGGGCTTCTATAACACCAATCCCCGCACCTTCCCTGAATTGTGGAACGTCCGAAATTCTCTTCCCGACTTCTCCCTCTTCCATCACGATCTCTCCGTCTTCAAGAAGCTCGAACGAGCGTTCTACACTATGCAATGTCTCTATCATCCGTGCAAGGTTGTAAAGCATGGTTTTTTGTGTGAATCCAAACTCATTTTTAAACGCTTTAAAGTGCTCCTCCGCCTTCGGAGTCCCAAGTCTTCCGGAGATGTTCAACCGGGCAAGCGGTCCAACTCTTATTATCCCTTCCCTCCGCGTTTTCTCCTTTAAGTACGGAGCTTTTGCAAATGAGTAATCAAGGGTTCCCTCTGCAATATGCTTCAGATAATCCTGAGACCCAAACTCAAAACTATCTCCTCCTTTATCTGCAACTTTAAGATCCCCCTCGTAGATCTCATGCGTCCCGTTATTCGTAAGACCCATGTAATTCGTTTCTATCTCACCGTCTTCAAGCATTCCCGCAGCAGAAAGCTCCGCAGTTATCTTTTTATATAACTCTACGAACTCCTCGGAGATTTCAATTGCGTTCTTTCCCAGCTCTTTTAGCTCCGAACGCTTCTCCTCCGTGAAATAATTTGCCATCCCCCCTATTATCCCCGCTGTTGGGTGTATAGCAATGCCCGCGATTATTCTCGAGCCTTCCTGTCCGAACTTCCTGAGTTCAACGATTTTCTTCGCCGAATCTTTATCCACGGTTGCGAGTTTGAAGATATTCCGCTCTGCGGGAGGAGCGTCTTTAAGTAAGAAGTCGGGCGCCGCCAGAGCGAACAGGTGTGCGGTATGGCTGTGAATGTGATGGAGGTGAAGCCAGAGTTCTCTGACTTTAACTGCGGATTCCGGAGGTTCAACTCCGAGTAAATCCTCACACGCCTTCACCGAAGCTAAATGATGAGCAACAGGACATACGCCGCAAATTCTCGCAGTGAACCTCGGCATATCCTCAAGAGCACAACCTTCCAGAAACTTCTCAAAACCTCTTACATCCGTAACGCTGAAATGCGCATCTTTTACGTTACCATCATCGTCCATGAATATCGTAACTTTACCAGAACCTTCAACTCTCGTAACCGGGCTTATCTCTATCTCATTCATATCTTTTTCATTCCCCCTCAAATTTCAAAAGTTCCGTAATCTTCGATGACCGACGACGCCACATCACTGGATGCGTAGAGACGAAGGCATAGAACTGGTGTCTCAGGTCGTAGAGTTGCTCCTCTATCTTCTTAAACTCTCGCTCCGTCACTACTTTCTCCGGATCTTCACCGCTCAGCAATGCAAGCCGCTTCACAACCATTCGCATCGGGTCCCTTTCGTATTCCCGCAAGACTTCGAGGCTCGGTCCAGAACAGCCCATGCAGGGGAATCCATTCTCCTGACATGCCGCTCCACATCGGTTTAGCGTGACAGACCCCGTGCACAAAATACCCTGGCTTAAGAAGCATTTCTGATGATCTTCCACGACAAAACTCTCGTCAAAAGCACCTACTTTCCTTCTTACCCTCTCTGCAGGTGTGGTCATCCTTCTCGAGCACTCGGAACAGCAGGTCTTGTGCTCCACCTCCGGCTTTTTACCTTCGGAAACCGCGAGCAAGAAATTCGCAATCGTCTCCGGTGGCGGCGGACACCCGGGGATATAATAATCAACTTCCACGAGCTGATCCGCAGGTAGCAAGCCCCTTTCCAGCTCGGGGACTTCCTTCGAATCGGGAATCTTACCGTCAACCGTGCCCCTCGTTTTTATATATATCTTCCTCAGCATCGCTTCTATCGTGTAGTAAAAGCTTAAACCGGGAAGCCCGCCATAGCACGCACAGGTTCCAAATGAAATGAGTGTATCCACCTTTTCTCTAAGCGATTTCAGCTCTTCTTCATGTGTCTTTGTCCTTATCGTCCCTTCCCAGAAGCCAACGTCCGCATGGTCGAAGTCCTTTGGGTCGCAGAGCATCTGACAGTAAACGAAGTCAAACCGATCAATCACATCGAAAATCTTCTCATGCACATCGAGGATTGCGGTGCAACAACCCCCGCAAATCGCTCCTGAGCCGTAAGCGACTTTTAATTTATTCATTTATTTATTCATTCCCCTGTTTAAAGTTAGTGTAATCTCCTTTAAACACGCGTTATTACCGGCGTGTAATATCTCTATATTGCCCTTTACATCGAGCATGGCTTCTAACGCCCCTATTATGTATCCATTCGTGAGATGGCACATCGTGCTTCTTTGCGGTAAGTTCACCCTCAGTAAAGTCTGCCGTACCGTGCAGTCCCTTATCACGATTTTGAATTTTTTTACGCCATCGCTCTCCTCTATCAATGCTTCATCGTGCTTACTCCAAAGACTTATGTTCCACCAGTCCTGGTTCTCATTCAGGGCGTCAATCGCTTCCTCCACACCATTCTTCTTACCCAGCATCATCCCCAGTTTAGCTCCGTAACCCTTGCTAACCGTGTAGCACAACGCACGAGCACCCTTCCCGGTCGCGGACTCGATAATATGCACCATCTCTCCAGAGATATCCATAACCGCATGAAGGGATGTTTCGTACTCCTCAAAAGTCCTGAACTCCTCCTCTATTTCATAATCCTTACGCTTTTTCTCCACTTTCACTTCCACTTTGAAAGCTCCTAAACAATTTTTTTTGTCATTTCAATGACTTTTGACTCCACATGAAACCTCCGCGTAGGCGTCAAATCCTCGTGCTCTATCGCATAAGCGGGGCATATCTCAAGACAGGAAAGACACTCTATACAGTTCTCCTCCTTTATTACCTTCGTAGGCTTGAAATCCGACTGCTTCTCAAGAACCTCGGTTGTACAGACATCCGCACACATCCCGCAGCCTTTGCACAACTCCTCATTTATCGTTACTTTTACCATACTATGCTTCCATTATGGCGGAGATGAGATCATGCCCTCTACCAACTTTCCAAAAGGCTCCTTGAACTCTTCTGGCAGTCCCTCCACCACTCCTTTCATCTCTTCCAGGTTACTTTTTATCCGTTCAACGTCTCTTTCCGTCTTCAAGTTCGCCCAAATCGAGACGTCCCACATGCTCGGGACGAGATACAACTCAGCAGCACCCGCTTGTAGCAAAGGAAGAACATCCTTTGTTTTTAACTCATCCAGATCCATTTTCACGGGTAAATTTGTTATTAGCTCTCTCCACTTCTCTTCAAGCTCGTATTCCTCTACAACGCGCTCTTCAACCTTCTTAATCAACTCTGCCTTAGCGGAAGCTTCAACTTCTCCCTCAAGCTTCACGCTATAAAAACGCTTAACAAATCCCTTTTCACATAACTCATCCTTTACACTCGCGGGGACCGTATCTGCATTACCGTTGAGGATATTTGACAAAGCTCTTAACACCGAATTATTG
Source organism: Methanosarcinales archaeon (assembly GCA_030621945.1). Lineage (GTDB taxonomy): Archaea > Halobacteriota > Syntropharchaeia > Alkanophagales > Methanospirareceae > JACGMN01. The sequence continues at coordinate 5,941 of JAUXGS010000039.1, forward strand.
AGCGTGCAAAGGCCCATTTGGATTTCTTTCAGCAGTTCAATAAGTGTTGCTCTAAGAGACGTATCCGCTTCTCCACAATTCATCAAAGAATCTATACAAATCTTTGCAAGTCTTAATAATTCTTCTTCCCTCTCCCTCTCCTTTCCTCTCTCCTCTACTCCACTATACTCCTTTTTCTCTTCCTTTTTAACACTCCCCCTCAACTCAGCAAAGCTCCTCTTTATTTCCTCCAACTTCTCCTCGCCGCCTATAGTTTCAGTCTCCTTCCTTCTTCCGAATATGAAAAACATTTTAAATTTAGATAGGTAACCAACTAATATATATATACCCTTATATCTCTGTTATATACTAATATACCTACCTATAAGGGAAATGACCGTTTATGCGATAGCATCAGGTAAAGGCGGTGTAGGGAAAACCACCTTCGCAGTAAATATTGGCTCAGCTCTCTCAGAGCTGGGAATGAGAACGCTCGTTATAGATTGCGACATAGGGATGGCGAATCTCGGCCTGTTGATAAATATTGAGTCTAAGAAGATAGTTTCACTGCATGAGATCCTTGCTGGGAAAGTGGAGGATGTATCCGAAGCGATAAATCAGACATCCTATGGCATGGATGTGCTTCTGAGCGGGATTTCAATCAGAGGATTTAAGCAAGCGGACCCTGAGAAATTGAGAGAGGCCGTAGGAAAGCTCGTTGACGTGTATGAAGTTATACTTCTGGACTCTCCTGCGGGTATAAGTAAGGAGAGCGTGATTCCTCTCGCTATCTCCGATGAAGTCATTCTTATCACGAATCCTGAGCTTCCTTCTATCACCGACGCACTGAAGACAAAGCTCATGGCGGAAATCGTTGGCAGAACGGTTAAGGGCGTTGTCATAAACAAGCAAATGGGTACGAAAGGTGAGCTTACAGCGAGCAAAATAGAGGATTTGCTTGAAATTGAAGTTCTGGGAGTAATACCAAATGACAGAAGTGTTACTAAAGCGGTTGCATTTAAAGTACCTGTTGTTGTAAGAGAGCCGGGTTCACCAGCGGCAAAGAGAATTAAAGTGGTAGCAAGAAAACTCGCAAAGGTAGAGGAGACGTCAGAGGATAGTGAGGATGGAAAGAGTAGAGCGAAGCACGAATTCATAAAGAGATTTCTGAAGGCTTTTAGGATGAGGTGAAAACAAAATCATGAATGAATTTATAATCTTCACTGTTTCTCTTATCGCATCTTGGGCTCTTATCGCACTCCTGTGCGTGATGGTAACGTGGCTAAAGTCCGAGGTTAATGCACTGAACGCTAAGTCAGAAACCACCGATGAAGAAATAGAGCAATTGGCGAGCGACATAGAATGGTTAAAAGAAATGAAAAAGGCAGGAAAGCTTTATTGAATCCTTTGAATCTGCTTAAAAATCGGTGGAATCTTGGGCTTCGCCTACGCCCTCGCAAACTCTGAAAGGGTTTAAAGGAAGTATTTTTTGTGGGGTCAATTTGCATTAAGCATTTTGCATTTACGCTAATACCATATTCGCTCGACCCTCCGTAAGGAGACCGGAGTTTTCAAGAGCATTATCTTAACTCTCCCTTTACGAGCTCTCTCGCAATACTTTCTGACTTAGCAGAGGAGAGA
>JAUXGS010000113.1 GCA_030621945.1 Methanosarcinales archaeon
CCCCGTGACTCTCGACAATCTCGGCACCGCTTCGTTCATTGCAACAGCACATTTTATCCCGGGCACAGTGGTCAAAAGGGTCTTGAAGAGGTCATCGCAGGTAAATATACTGAAATTACCCTGCCCGATTATTACCTGCTTCTCCTCTGGATTCGTTACCCCTATACGCTCTATCTTCACTGCTGCCTCAGCGGTACCCACGTTTTCGGTTCCCTATCCCTATCGGTTGAGTTAAACCAAACAAGCGGAAAAAAGAGAGAGGTTTTTATTACTCCTCTATCATGCTGATCGCGCCCTGCTCGCATACGTCTATACAGGTCTCGCAATCAGTGCATTCTTCCGCATTGATTTTCGCTTTTTTGTTGTCCTCTTCGCCCACTAAGGTTATGCACTCTACCGCGCATTCCTCTACACAAGTTCCACATCCATCACATTTCTCTTCATCTACTACTGCTGGCATTTCTTTTTCATCACCTTTTTAGTTTTTATTCAATTCCTCTTTTTTTGTCATATATATAAATTGCTATTTTTCTCTTGCCGGGAAACACTATTCCTTTTCCGCAAGAGAGAGAGGATTAATTGCAAGGTAAACTGCCTTTTCACCTATTTTCCATCTCTTCTCGTAAATATGCCCGCTCTTTGCGTCCTCTGCGGAATTCAGTGGCGTTCCTTCTTCTCCCTCTTCTATACTGACGGCAAGCGTCTCGTTACGGATATAATCCGAGAAGTTCTGTATCGCTTCTTTTACCTCATCGTCGCACACGAAGATAATCTCTATCTTCTCGGTATATTCCAGGTCAAGGTCCTTTCTCATACCCTGCGTCCTTCTCACAATGTCTCTCACCAACCCTTCTTCTATAAGAGTCTTGCTCGGGCAACAGTCCAAAAACAAGCAGGTCTCTTCATCCACTTCCGCCCGCTTATAATTAGCAAGCTCTCCCTCGAGCAAATCTGCAACTCCCTCTGACGCATCTCCAAATTTCACTTCCTTCACGTTCACCTCGTCCTTCAATATCCCCGCCATACGTTCCGCTTTCTCTCGCTTGTCCTTACCACACGTAACGACAACTTCTTTTAGTGGCTGCCGTATCTTTATCCCTGCATCTGACCTCGCCCGTCTACCCGCCTCTACCAATTTGGAAATCAGCTCCATCGAGTCCTCTAATTCAACGTCAATAATCGAATCATCAGGAGAAGGATAGTCACAGAGATGCACACTATCACGCTCATCTTCTAATACACCCCGCACAAGATTCTGATAGATGTGTTCTGTAACGAAAGGCACAAAAGGCGCGAGTAGTTTGCAGAGAGAAACAAGAACCTCATATAGCGTTAAATATGCACAATCCTTATCAAAGTTCTCCTCGACAATCCAGAACCGCCGCCTTGACCGCCGTATATACCAGTTGCTCAAGTCGTTAATGGTGAACTCTTCTATTTTCCGCGATGCAACATGAAGTTCGAACCGTTCAAGAGCGGCAATGACGTCCTTCGTGAGTGTGTTCAACCGCGATATAAGCCACTGATCTATTGCATTCCGCTGCTCTACCGGGATGCTCTTCTCTTTCGGACTGAACTGGTCTATGGTGGCGTAAGTAACGAAGAAGAAATAAGAGTTCCAGAGTGTATTCAAGAACTTCTTCTGCTTCTCTCTTATCGCCTGCGCTGAGAACCGTATGTCATCTGTTAAAGGACCGACTGTGAAGAGATACCATCGCAATGCATCTGCGGCTTCAGTATCAAATAGAGTATTCATGTCAACTACGTTTCCCTTGCTCTTGCTCATCTTCACGCCTTTCTCATCCAGTATATGACCGAGCGAAAGCACGTTGAGATATGGTGGTGCATCAAAAATCGCAGTTGAAACTCCAAGGAGAGAATAGAACCATCCCCGCGTCTGATCTATCGCTTCGGTAATAAAATGAGCGGGAAAGTTCTGCTTGAACTCCTCCACCTCAAATGGGTAGTGCCATTGTGCAAACGGTGCAGAGCCCGAATCGTACCAGCAATCTATCACATCCTTTACTCTTCTCATATCTCCGCCGCAGGAATCGCATTCCAGCACTACGTCGTCAATATAAGGTCTGTGCAGGTCAATATCGCTGGGAACAGAGCTCTTCGCCTTTTCCTGTAATTCCTTTATACTACCCACGCAGTGCCCCCGCCCACAATCATTGCATAACCATATATTCAGCGGAGTGCCCCAGAATCGCTCTCTGCTAAGCGCCCAATCTTCAATATCCTCCAGGAAGTTACCAAATCTGCCGTATTTCAAATGTTCTGGGTACCAGTTTATCTTCTCATTATTAGCAAGCAAATTATCACGGAGCGATTTCATTGCGATGAACCACGATTCCCGTGCGTAATACAAAAGAGGCGAACCGCAGCGCCAGCAGAACGGGTACGAGTGTAAATACCTCTCTTTTTTGTATAAGATGCCACGCTGCGTCAGCATGTCTATTATGGGCTTATCAGCGTCCTTCACGAACATGCCTTCCAGTGGCGGAACCTCATCTGTGAAATGCCCGTCTACACTCACGGGCTGTGAAAACCCCAGCTTCTTCTCCCTGCATACCTCGTAATCCACTTCCCCAAATGCAGGTGCGGTATGAACGATGCCCGTGCCCTCGTCGAGAGTGACGAAATCCGCGGTGATTACTTTATGCGCTTCACCACCCTTTACCTTCGCAAAGTCAAAAAGCGGTTCATACTTCAAATCCTCCAGGTCATTGCCTTTAAACTGCTCTATTATTTCGTATTCGTCCTCTAAAACGTCCAATCGCGCTTCAGCAAGGATTAGAACATCTTCTTTAACTCTGTCTTCATCCTTTACGTTAACTCGTACCTTTACATAGGTGTGCGACGGATGAACCGCGAGTGCGATATTGCCCAACAGAGTCCAGGGCGTCGTTGTCCAGGCTAACAGGTAGAGCGGTTCCGACTCATCATTCTCTTGCTTCAGTTTGAACTTCACATATACCGAAGGGTCTTCCACATCTTGATAGCCCTGTGCTACTTCATGGCTGCTCAGCGTGGTCTCACACCGAGGGCAAAAAGGAACAACTTTATGACCTTTATAAAGTAAGCCCCTGTTCCAGATCTCTTTTAACGACCACCAAACCGATTCGATATAATCGTTCTCAAACGTAATGTACGGATCGTCCATATCTATCCAGAATCCCACACGCTTCGTGGCATTCACCCATTCTTTCTCATACCTGAAAACCGAGTCCTTACATTTCTGATTGAATTTCTCTATACCGTATTTCTCTATCTCCTGCTTGCTGCTGATCCCCAGCTCCTTCTCCACTTCTATCTCTACCGGCAGACCGTGTGTATCCCAGCCCGCTTTTCTTCTCACATAAAAACCACGCATCGTCTTATATCGCAGTACAAGGTCTTTAACAACCCGAGTAAGAATATGACCTGGATGCGGGAGTCCATTTGCAGTTGGCGGCCCCTCGACAAAGACGAACTTCTCAAAGCCATCTCGCTGGTCCACGCTGCGCTCAAAAGTCTTTTCTCTATCCCATAGCTCTAAGATCTCTTCTTCCAGCTTTGCAAAATCTGCTTTTTGCGTCTCTCTTTTGAAATACGACATACCGATCACTTATCCTTCTATTTATCTATTCCACGATTGATTTTGACTACGGACAGAGTATATGTTACGTAGTAGGAAGATATAACTTTAAAGGCAACCAGCCATAATAAAGTTCCATATAGATAAAAATGTCGCCACCGTAGAAGAAATGGGATAACCTATTTATATTTACATTAAACCATACGTTTCAGGTGAGGTTGGTTGCCTTCTGTGGCGAAGCGATTCCGCTCTCAAACAATTATAACCGAGGGCCCCCCTCTGATTTTGAGAACAACTTTTATTTATATCCTTCTAAAGTAGCCTTTATTTTTTTATCTGTCTGCGTTCTCACTTATTTTATTCTTTTGACCGCTTACAACTAAATGGAGCACCGATGACACACATGCACGAGATACGCAAAATACTGGCACTCGGATATTCCGTCCGGCACGTCGTCTGCTCGGGCAGTAGAGCGGGCTATGAGATGTATGCCGCCGATGCCTTTGGCGATATTGATACGAAACGATGTGCCCGCGAATATTATCCCTTAGACCCGCTTCAGCTTCACGCTGAACTCAAAACCCTTAAAGACGAGTTCTGTAAGGTAGACGGTCTGATTATAGGGTCAGGTTTCGAGAGCGGGGATTTCAGTTTTCTAAACGAGGAGGATAGGAGAAAGATACTGGGGAACGCACCGGAGAAGACGAAAGAGATATCGAATAAAGCGTGGCTGTCATCGCGATTGGACGACCTAAGTATCCCGCATCCACTCACCTATACCGGTAGAGCGTTAGCAGAAATGATAGACGAGGGAGAGCGCATACCGCTCCATTATCCTGTGGTAGCAAAGCCTGCATACGGCGGTGGAGGAACCGCCAATTTCTTTTGCCACAACGAAACGGAGTTGATTCGATGGGCTACACAACTACCGGA
>JAUXGS010000050.1 GCA_030621945.1 Methanosarcinales archaeon
AAATTGGCTAACGCTACAACTGCAGAGAAGAATAACGCCTTGCTACGAATCGCGGATTCCATTGATAAGAATCGGAAGGAAATACTAACGGCTAATAACAAGGATATTGCCCTTGCTCGCGAGTTGGTAGACGAAGGGAAGATGTCCGAAGCCCTTCTCCATCGGTTAATATTGGACGATGCGAAGATAGACGAGATGATATTGAGTGTGAAGGACGTTGCGAAATTAGAAGATCCGGTTGGAAAAACGCTGTCCGCAATTGAGTTGGATAAAGACTTAGAGCTCTTTCAGGTGTCCTGCCCCATCGGCGTAATCGGTGCGATATTCGAATCGAGACCTGATGTGCTGGTTCAAATCTCCGCGCTCTGTCTGAAAACCGGCAATGCAGTGTTACTAAAGGGCGGATCTGAAGCTCGCAATTCAAATGAAGCGCTATTTGAGGTGGTGGCGAAGGCGTCAGCCGAAGGCGATGGAATCCCCGAAGGCTGGATTCAATTACTTGAAACGCGAGAAGACGTCAACGCAATGCTGAAATTGAATGATTACATTGACCTCATCGTGCCGCGCGGTAGCGACCAGTTTGTGCGGTACATTCAGGACAACTCCAGCATAATGGTTTAGGGGCATTCGGAGGGGATATGTCACGTTTACGTTGATCGTGATGCTGATGTGGGCATGGCGCTGGACGTATGTTACGATTCCAAGGTCCAATACTCTGCGGTTTGCAATGCTGCGGAGACGGTGCTTGTGGATTCCGCAATTGCACGCGATTTTCTGCCACGGATGGTCGAACGGTATCTGAAAGCAGGCGTTGAGGTACGAGCATGTCCAAAAACACTGGGGCTCTTGGAAGCTAAAAACGAGATAAAGCCCGCATCAGAAGAGGATTGGCGTACTGAATATAATGATTTAATCATCTCCCTCAAAGTGGTTGACGGTATAAACGAAGCCATCGAACACATCAACCAGTACGGATCGGGGCATACCGATGCAATCGTAACGGCGAATAAAGAAGCCGCGCTTAAGTTCATGCAGTTTGTTGATTCCTCCTCAGTAATGCATAACGCATCAACACGGTTCAGCGACGGGTTCAGGTACGGCAAAGGCGCAGAAGTAGGTATAAGCACGTATAAAGTGCACGCACGGGGTCCTGTTGGATTGGAGGGATTGGTTATCTATAAATATCTCCTGGTCGGTAAAGGGCACACAGTAGCACCCTATGTAGGCGCGGATGCGAAGGGATTCACGCATAAGAGATTGCCAAAACACTTTTTCTTTTAACAAAAAACCCTTTTGCTTCGCAGAGCAGAAAACCTGTGCTAAAAGAAAAGTGGAAGGTGTGCAGTCATAAAGAGATTGAAACCGAACAGAGATGAAAATCAACTCAGCCGTACATGCCTTCAGGTGGTCTTTTCGGCTCCTCCTCCGTTACCGGTGGTGCGGGAATCTTGCCGAACTGCTTCTCATACGCCTTTATATGCCGATCTAACCAACTCAGAAGCGCTTTCGCCTGTTCGGGCGACATGGTTATCTCTGCTTGCAGCTCTCTCAGTATAACTGGTGGTTCTTTTCCGGTTACCGTGCCCTCAGTGACGTCCTCGTAGCCCTCCTGATACACTATCATCTTGAATTCGTACGGGGTATGTCCACCAAAAACGCCGGATGAATAAAATCGTTTAAAATCCGGATGTTTCTTAACCACAAATTTCGGTCCTGGTATTTGGTCCACTTTTAGTTCTCACCCCCTTATTTTTATAAACCCCATCATGTATTCTATTTCTATATGTTCAGCTACTACTGAATGGATATAAATAACTTTGGAAGAGCGGCTCTATCTATGACAGCAAAGCAAAATGCACAAATATACGACGTAGTAGTTATAGGCGATGTGTTCTGTGACATAGCCACGGTTCCAATCGCGGATTATCCAGAGCGCGACAAGCAGATAGGCTGTGAATTTATGCTTAAGATAGGGGGACAGGCAGGGAACTGCGCTGCTGCATGCGCTTCCCTTGGCTTAAAAACCGCCCTTATCTGCAAGACCAGCAATGACGTGCTTTCGCATTGGGTGCTATCAGAATTACAAAAAGTAGGTGTCACCTGCTTCGCGAAAAGGACAGAAAAAGAAGAGCTTCAGCGTCCAGGTATAACGGTTAGCATAGCCTTTGAAGATGGGAGCAGATCAATGCTGTCCGACCGGGGCGCAAATTTAGACCTCGCGGAAGAAGATGTGAACTTCGAGCTACTAAGGAAAGCGCGTTTCGTGATGCGTGCTGGCCACTGGAACACCGAAGGGCTCTTTCCTGCAAACAAGAAAATACTCGAGTTTGCTAAATCCGGAGGTGTTTATACCGGTGTAGATATAGGATGGAGTGCTTATCTCGGATGGACAACTCATGCAAGACGAACCGCTTTTGATCTCTTGCCTTCTACTGACTTTCTTTTTGTTAACGAAGCGGAAATAAGCGGACTGAGTGATAAGAAGGATAAGGGAGGCGTGTACGATTTATTAGATGACGGATGCGAAAACGTGATTGTTCATAGAGGTGCGCATGGCTCCTCCTGGATAAGCAACGAGTTCGAGATACACTGTCCAGCGTTTAACGTGAAGCCGATAAGCCCAACAGGTGTAGGAGATGTGTTCAATGCAGGGTTTATATATGCGTTTTTGGAAGGGAAAGAAGCAAAAGAATGCCTGCGATTTGCTACTGCCTGCGCTGCAGCATATATAAGTACAAAAAGAAGGGGAAAGGTATTTCCAACATTAAAAGAAGTGGAAAATTTGTATAAATAAGTAAGCGAGGGGATAAAGATAATTTTAGAGGCAATATAAATGAACGAACACATGGTACCAAAGGCATTTTTCGTTACTTCCGGTGTGGGCATGGACTCCGAGCAAGCTAACGCCTTTGACCTCGCTTTACGGGATGCTGGCATAGGCGAATGCAATTTGGTCGGGGTGTCATCTATACTGCCCGCGCAAGCAGTGGAAACGGAACGAAGTAGCGTGAGGATAACTCCGGGGAACATAACCTTCTGTGTGATGTCAAGAGCAGAGGGTAAATCGGGTGAGGTTATTGGCGCTGGTATAGGATATGGCTGGCTATGGACAGAAAACGAGGAGGGAGAAGAGCAAAGCGAGTTTGGTATCATCTGCGAGCACCACGGGCATTGTTCACGAGACTACCTGGCAGAGAAGGTACAAGAGAAGTTATATAAGATGGCTGAGATTCGCGATAAGAAGATACTTAAAAAGGAATTGTTAGTGGAATCAGTAGAGGTGGAAAAAGGTAAATTCGGCTCGGTCGTCGTAGCACTGGTGTTTGTATTCTAAGAATGCGGAAGATTTAAATGTTAAAATAAGTGTTAAACTAACAAATAGGTGTATAAATATAATTATTTATCTATCCGAATATCACGTTAAGAGGTGAAGAGAGAAAGTGGACTTAGAGGAATTACCCGGTGTTGGACCTGCGATCGCAGAGAAATTACGTGAAGGCGGCTTTAATTCGTTAGAAGCAATAGCAGTAGCGTCTCCTGGTGAGCTGGTAGCAGCCGCTGAGATCGGGGAAGCAACAGCAGCGAAGATAATAAATTCTGCGCGGGACGCCGCGGACATTGGCGGGTTTGAGACCGGTGATAAGATATTGGAAAGGCGGAAGGAGGTAGGAAAGCTCACTTCCGGTTCTCCATCATTAGATGCGTTATTAGGTGGAGGTATCGAGACGCGATCATTAACCGAGTTTTATGGTGAATTCGGCAGTGGTAAGACACAGATAGCACATCAACTCGCAGTAAACGTGCAGTTACCGCTGGAGAAGGGTGGATTAAACGGCTCTGTTGTAATAATCGATACAGAGAACACCTTTAGACCAGAAAGAATAAAGGATATGGCAGAAGGTGCTGAGCTTGACTACGGAGAGGTTCTTAAGAATATACACATTGCACGTGCGTATAATTCAAATCATCAGATATTGCTGGTAGATAAAGCTGAAAAGCTTGCAGAGGAGCTGAAAGAGACGGAAAAGCCCGTGAGGCTACTGATAATAGACTCGGCGACTGCTCATTTCAGAAGTGAATATGTAGGAAGAGGCACGTTAGCTGACCGGCAGCAGAAGATAAATAAGCATCTGCACGACGCTCTGCGGTTTGGAGACCTTAATAATGCGGTGATAATGATAACGAACCAGGTGATGGTGAGACCAGATGCCTTCTTCGGCGATCCTACGCGGCCTATAGGTGGCCATGTATTAGGGCATACCGTTACGTTTAGATTATACCTGCGTAAGTCAAAAGGGGAGAAAAGGATAGCACGATTAGTTGATTCACCAAATCTCCCGGAAGCTGAGGCTGTGTTCTCTGTGTCGTCAGTAGGAATTCGGGATTAGCTTAGTCCTCTCCAGCCATCTCCAACTCTTCTTTACAACTCTCGCATACCATTAGCCCGGCTTTCATCTCCAGGTAATGTGAGAAGCCTCCGCATTTTTCGCATATACCTTGACCTGCACTCTCACCCTCTATGTCCAATGTTTCTCTTTCCGCCTTCATCTCTACTAACTCTGCCAGTATTGAGGTCATCTCTGACGACACTGATAGTATATCTACATCTGCAACTATTCCTACCAACTTGCCGTCGTCAATTACCGGTATCTTTCTTATTCGTCCCTTCGTCATTTTCTTCGCTATACTTGATAGGCGGTCAGTAGGAGCTGCGGTTACTAAGGGCGTGGTCATTATGGCCTTTAGTTTCACCGTGCTCGGCTTTATGTCCTTACTCACCAGCTCGCTGATTATATCGCCTTCTGTAACTATTCCCACGGGATCTCCGTGATCAAGCACTACGATACTATCCACCTTATATCTCCTCATCAGCTTCGCCGCTTCCAGTACGGTTAAATATATATCCCCTTTCAATACCTCCCGTACCATTACATCCCTTAGCGGTATATCGGTCTCCATGTATCCTCAACAATTATAATTAGAGGAAGTATGATTTAAATAAAATACAATACTGTTGAGGTGTGGAATGAAATACGTGATTTTAATAGGAGATGGAATGGCAGATTATCCACTCCCTGAGCGTGGTAACAGGACGGCATTACAAATCGCATCCACGCCAAATCTCGATTTCATCGCTACAGGGGGGAGGTGCGGTCTGGTAAGAACAATACCCGAGGGAATGCATGCCGGAAGTGATATTGCCACCCTCGCTATTCTTGGATACGATCCCGCAAAATATCATACGGGCAGAGGTCCGTTAGAGGCGATGGCAATGCATATTCCCCTCGATGCGGAGGATATGATTTTTAGATGTAATCTCATAACCGAGAACGAAGGGATAATTGAGGATTTCAGTGGTGGGCATATAACAACCGAAGAGGCGCACGCGTTAATAGATGCACTTAATGCAGAATTGCGCGATAAAAGGGTTGCTAACCAGGGGGAATTTACTTTTTATCCCGGTGTGAGCTATCGGAATATTCTGGTTATCAAATCCAAATCAAGCGATTTTGAATTTCAGGAGGAAAAAGAAATAGGTGGCGCACCCCCTCACGACATAATTGGTGCCAACATCGAAGAGTACCTCCCCAAAGAGGAGATTTTACGGGAGGTCATGCTCGCCTCGAAGGACGTGTTGGATGCGCATGAAATCAATGCGCAAAGGAGGGCACGTAACGAGAGGAAGGCGAATATGGTATGGCTCTGGAGCGGCGGTAAAAAGCCTGCAATGCCGCCGTTTAGCGAGCTGTATGGCGTACAAGGTTCGGTGATTTCGGGCGTTGACCTTATAAAAGGAATTGGGAGGTGCATAGGTCTGGGTGCAATAGAGGTGCCAGGCGCTACGGGCTATTTTGATACGAATTATAAGGGCAAGGCGGAATACGCACTGCGCAGCCTGGAAGAAAACGATTTTGTGCTGGTTCATGTAGAGGCGCCGGACGAGGCGGGGCATCTCCGTGATATAGATCTGAAAGTGAAAGCGATAGAGGATTTTGATGCGCTGGTGGTCGGCACCGTTTTAAAAGGAATGGAGCAGAACTTCGCAGATACGGAAGAGGGTTACAGGATATTGGTCATGCCGGATCACTACACGCCGGTGTCGGTGGGGACGCACACAAAAGAGCCCGTGCCTTTTGCGATCTACGATTCGCACGCCAAAAGTGAGCAGAAAAAGGCAGGCGGTTTTGATGAACAGTCCGCACGGAAGAGTGATTTAGGTGTGTTGGATGCACGAGCACAGGAGTTGATGAGGTTGTTCTTTGGAAAGACGTGATGGCTTGTTTTAGTCGCGTCAGGTTATGAGAACTTCGTTGCCACGACATCAGCGATAATCCCGTACACGATGCCGAATGCGATAAGTGTCAACCCATCGGTTAGACCAGTATCAATCATGGGCATTATCGCCATTGCCAGGCTTACTATTGCTCCAATTAACGCTCCTCTGATAACCGGATGAAGCGGGATGTTATCGCCTACGCCAATAAAAAGACCGATCAGTATTCGGTTATATACGATCAATGCTAAGAGTCCGGTTGTGATGACAAGTTCTGGTCTTGATTCTGCAACCCCTATTGTCCCGTATGCGCAGAACAGCCCGCATAATAATCCGATCGTGGTTGCGATTGCTATTCGTTTGCCGTTCATTTTTCCTTTATTTGCTAACCGTCATTGTGCAGCCCTTATCGGTGAATGCAACGTCCAACGTGA
>JAUXGS010000185.1 GCA_030621945.1 Methanosarcinales archaeon
CGCACAAGATTCCGACAACAGACTTATACCTTCACTCGCATCCAGTTTCCTTTTACAAAAACTGCGTAGATTGCGATCGTTCTCAAAAATACCTCCACAGTCATTCCCAGCCAAATTCCAAACAATCCCCAGCCCAATACGAATCCGAGGGTGTATGACAATGATAATCGTATCACGATAAGGCAGATGAAATTTATAAGCATCGGCACTTTGGTATAGCCCGCACCCCGCATTCCGCCGGTAAGGGTAAAGAATGCGCCTAATGCAGGCTCTGAAAAGCCAATAATAAATAGATAGAGTGCTGCAAGGGTCACAACCCCTTCATCGCCAGTAAATACCATTGCGATATAATCTGGGAGGAGTATGAATATAGCACCCACGACGGTCATAAAGATCAGACACAGGTAGGTAGAAGCGAGCACCGCCTTTTTCGCCTGCTCTTCTTTCTTCGCACCTAAGTACTGGCCTGAGAGCGTGGTGGCTGCGATTCCAAATGCAAATGCAGGCATATACGCAATACTCTCAGCCCTCAGCCCGATCTGGAAGGCAGAGTATCCAACCGTCCCGAAGTGGAGTATCATCACGGTAAAAACGATGGACGAAAAACTCCACATCGCCATGTCAATGCCCGCAGGAATACCAATCTTAAATATCTTCTTTACCGTATCCAGCCGGTATCTAACGTTCCGGCTGTAAACAGGATGTGTTATCAGTTTGTTTCCCGCCTGGAGTAACATGTAGACCGCAAATGCGATGACGTAGGATGTGCCTGTCGCTATGCCTGCTCCAAGAACACCGAGTTCCGGAAAGCCGAATTTGCCAAATATAAGTACATAGTTCATCAAGACGTTGTAGACATTTGAGATTATATCCACGTACATGGGCGTTTTTGTATCGCCCGCCGCTCTTAAGATACCGTGATAAACGATAACGAGCGCGGTAAAGGGATAAAAAGCGAAGATTGCCTGTATGTAGTTCGCACTTTCGGTTATCACCATGCCTCGTGCACCGAGATAGTAGGTCAGATGTGGTGCGATGAAAACGCCAAAAAGGGCTATGGGAATCGAGATCAGAACAAGGGTTATCACTGAATCGGTAGCCACCTTCCCTGCCTCATCATAATTCTTCTCGCCCCATCTCCGTGCTATTATTGCTATCGTGCCGGTAACCAGCCCCATGGTAAGGGGAAAGAACATGTGATACAAAACGAAGCCCAAGCCAACGGCACTCAAGCTTACATCTGCCGGCGGATACCGACCAAGCATGATGGTATCGGTAATAATCTGAAAGGTCATCAGTATATTTGAAACGAGGACAGGAAATGCAAGGGTCATCACCTGCCGATATACCGCTTTGTCCATATCTCTCCTATAAGTCCTCCGTGTTTATGTACGTTTTTTTGAGCAGGGTGGGCATTGGGTATCTGCATAGCGGCGGAATAAAACCCAACGTTAAATACTACCAAATCCCAGCGTCTATCGGCGTAATTTCAAAATTCTCGCGAATCAAAAATAAAATCGGAACAACCGAAAAAAGCAAAAGCTTTAAATCTGATTGACAAAAACAGTAAGAACAGCGTATGGTTTACGAGAAATTTAGGAAAGAGGTAGAACGGATACTGGAAGAGAAAGCGAAGCCGGTTACCTGGAACGAGATAAAAGAGAGTTCCACGAAACTGAAACAGAAAGCGCCGTATCACGTGTATGTGCAGAAGCTGCAGGGTGACATCGGCCTGGTGCGGTTCAAGCATGAACAGAGGACGGTGTGGGCGTTACGAAGATGGTTTGAGGACGGTAAGTTCAAGGAACTCTTACCTAATAAGGTACGGTTAACGATTTTGTCCATCAAAAAGGGGTATGCAATTGCCGCAAATGAATACTGGGAACTGAAACGGATTTATCCGCTGGAGGCAGGGCTACATAGATGGGACGTGATAAAAGCAGACGTAGCGGAGTTCTTCCCAGAAGAGGACAAAAGACCGGAGAGTATAAGGCTAAAAGGAGACGGGATGGAGTACGTACGGAGTATAGAGTCTGATGAAGAGCGAATAAGGGTTGCGGAAAGGATAGCGGAGAGTGGGGAGTTCCTGCATACCGATGCATGGAGAGGGAAGACGCTGGGTTTGACTAAGCCGAGGTTCAGATGCTTTTACTTCTACGATACCAAATGCCAGTTCTTTTGCGATCAGAGCGTTTGCGTGGGTCACGATATGGACGTGGAAGAAGAAGGTGAAAGCATAGAAATAAAAGGAGACAAGGTTTATTTCGTTTTAGAAGTGGCAGAGCGAGCCCAGAGCGAGTTTATATGGGAAAAGAAACACGTTGAATGGTACATAACGTCTGTGATTTCGTTGACCGACCCGAGGCAGCGGCGGTTGCTCTGATTTTTTGCAACTACCTTGTTGAAGCTTGGATGTATTTTTATAACAATAAGGATTATTTAAAATTGTGAATTGTAGCATGAGAACCTCGAGAATATCAGGATTTTATAAGCTGAACTCAAAGCAACGATTGGAGCTTGTAAAGGACTTTGCAGGGTTAAATGACGAAGAGATAACCGTTCTTGGTAATACCGGTTCTTTGGGAGAACTGGCAGACAGAATGATAGAGAACGTTGTTGGCTCCATGCCACTGCCGTTAGGCATTGCCGTGAATTTCGTGATTAATGGTAAAGATTACCTGATACCAATGGCGATCGAGGAGCC
>JAUXGS010000030.1 GCA_030621945.1 Methanosarcinales archaeon
GAGGGAAGTTTAAAGGAAACAAGTGGTACGAATACAGCAGAAATCAAGCTTTGGATATAATCTCTTCTCCCAAGATTATCACCCCAGACATTGCTTCTTCTGCTTCCTATTCCTACGATTCAGAAGGAATTTATTATTTCGGTGGTGGGGCTGCAGGGGGATATGGAATTATCCCTAAGAAAGGCATTGCTCCCCAATATCTTTTAGGGATCCTTAACAGCCGACTTGTAGATTGGTATTTACAGCAGATAAGCACTAATTTCAGAGGTGGTTATTATTCCTACGAGTCACGATTTATCAAACAACTTCCAATCCGTACCATTGACTTCAAGAACTCCAAAGAAAAAGCGACACATGATAAATTAGTGGCATTGGTTGACCGCATGTTGGAACGGAACAAGAAGAAAAATGCTCTTCCTCCTTCTTCTGAACGTGAACGAATTGAACGGGAGATTGCGGTGACAGATGAGAGGATTGATGAGATAGTTTATGGGTTGTATGGACTTACGGTGGAGGAGATAAGTGTGGTGGAAAATGCTTGACCTCATCAGTTTCTTAACGCAGATACCCGTAAAAAAAGATGTGAACATAGAAGCAGTTAAAGCTAAGAGTCACCTCTTCCCTTTTGTTGGTTTATTTATTGGCTTGATTGTCGCGGGGGTAGCTTTTGTCGCTTTTGGATTGTTAGGTGCGGCGACTGAAATTGCCGCTTTGCTCACGCTGCTTGCTCTTTACCTTGTCACGGGTCTGCTGCACCTGGATGGCTTAGCGGATTTCTTTGACGGAGTGATGGCACCGGGAAGCAGAGGAGAGAAGAGAAGAGCGATGAAGGATGATAAAATAGGAATAGCGGGATTGTTCGCTGCTATCTTTGTTCTCCTCTTGAGTTTATTTGCTATTGAGACCGTGGGTGCAGACTTCACAGCGGCTGGTTTTGGCTTTGATTTGGTTTCTTTTTACGCTTTTGCCGCGGTATTCATAATCGCGGAGGTTTCTGCAAAACTCAGTATGAATACGTGTCTGGTAATTGGCAAAGGATTCGAGGGTGCTGGAGGACTGGGAACGCTGTTCATACGCTCTTCCTCGCCAGTGAAATACCTGACTGCCCTTATTTCTGCCGTGCTCATTGCGTTACTGTTTACCGCTTCGTTCCGGTTCGTTATCGTGTTCACGGGCATCATAGTCGCAGTTGTTGTTTCTTACGTTGCGAAGCGTAAATTTGGTGCGATAAGTGGCGATGTCGTGGGTGCTTCTAACGAACTCGCACGCTGTGCAACGCTACTTATATGGGCTGTACTGCAAACCTGTTTGTAGAATTAAAGCGCCAGGATCAGGATTCGAACCTGAGCGTCCCTTACGGGACAGTGACTCTCGAGGCCACCGCATTTGTCCACTCTGCCATCCTGGCTTTATAAACTCGTACTTTTTCTAAAAAGCACTTTCTTTTTAAAAATAACCTGTGCTAAGAAATATTGATATAAATTTCCTCTGAATTTAAATCTAACTACGTGCCCAATAAAAGATAGAGAAATGACCGTAGGAATCATAGGTGCCGGGCTTACCGGATTGACACTCGGAAGCCTAATAGCGGATTGCGAAATCGTAGAAAAGAATAGCGAGTGCGGGGGGTTATGCCGGTCCCTGGAAGAAGATGGCTTTACCTTCGACTGGGGTGGATCGCATATTATATTTTCAAAGGATAAAGATTCAATGCAATAGCAGTAGTGCGGGGCAAGGGTGCGAAGGTGCATTATGCGCGTCAGACGTATAAATAGTGGTTTGTGATGCACTCTTTATGAGAGCGAAGTATCTACATCAAAATGTGGAAGAGATCTCGCTGAGAACTTTTGCGCTGGTAACACCACCCACAATCAAACTCACGTAATACGTGCTCAATCTCCATATAACCACAAAGATGCCTAATATGGGCGCTCCCACCAGGGTATGATATAGATAAGCGATACCAAATTCCGCTACGCCACTGCTGCCGGGAGTTGTGGGAAACGCAGCGATTATAAGGAGGATAAATTGCGCGGCAATTGACTGAAGCCAAACGGGATTTGCACCGAAGCCGAGTAGTAATAACGAAGGCACCATAAACGCCACCAACCAAAATGCGATAGTAATGAGTAAAGCGAGCACGAGAGTGGTTTTTCCTTCGCACTGAAATCTCTTTATCGCTTTGTAAAAATTGTCCAACTCTCGATGGAACTTATCCTCTACCTTTTCCAGTCTTTTACTCTTTATCTTTGAGAATAAGAAATCAACGACTTTCTTTACCTTTTCCGGCCTCGCAAGACTGTAAGCCATGATCACAACGCCCGCGGAGAGACAAGCTCCGATGACCGTGAAGACTGGATATAGGATTGAATGATATGGTAATACAGCTCTAAACAGCAGGAAACTTATTGCCGCGCCAATCATAATGACGACAAAGTCTAACAGTCTCTCTCCAAAGACCACCGCTGTTCCATCTCCAACGCTAAGCCCGTTTTTATTCAGCAGGTAAATCCTCACGGGTTCGCCGCCAAATTGCGAAGGCGTTATGCAGGCTGCAAAGAGGCTTGCTAAAATTATCTTTAGTGATTTCGATAGTTTTAGATCATTCGCTCGTCCATTTTCCTCTTGCCATTCAGCACTAATTCCAATAAAATCACTTATTATTTTCAGTCGAACGCTCCATATTACGAAACCTCCTATGTGCGTTCCAATTGCTAATACTAAATAAAATGCGTTGATTTTTGCAAGTGCGTCAATTGTTTCTGAGGTTATTTTGTAGGGCGAGAAAAAGAGGATGAAAAGTATGGCTGTGAGACTTATTGCAAGAGATGCCGTTAGCAATAGTAGTTTCCGATGTTCAAGCATAAAAGTGAGATAGAAGTAGTAGGCATATAAAGTTAAAGCGTCCTGAACTAAGCAGGTTGGGGAGAGGGAGTGGTTTGGGAAATGTTATCATAAGTTTTCTGAAGTACCAGAAGAGATGGGACGCGAGGACTCGTAAAATGATTTAGCAGCATAATAAGTGGTTAGAGCTACTGCCATTCCCGCAAAGACATCGGGAATCCAATGTATTCCAGGATACAATACGGAGAAAACAATGGTCAGGAATGCAACGCAGATAAAAATTTTATAATGTTTGAAATAGGTGCCGAGAACAATTAAAAGTGCACTAAATACCATCGTCACATGCAAACTTGGGAAGCAGTTGTCTAATGGATCAATAGCAGTAACAGCCGAGAATAGGAGTGGGAATTGTTCGTACATGAGCGGTTGCATAGTATGCAAAATTAGCCCGGTAGTAGAAACATTGAAAAACATGAAAAATGGGAATGCTATTAAATAATCAATAGAAATCATCAAAGAATACCGTTTGAATAATACTGTTTCTCTATAATAACCCAATATCACGAACGTGAAAAGTATAATAAAGGGCGCTGCCACCATATATGAAAAAGTCATAATATATGTGAGCAAAGGAAAAACCACCTCTTGAAATATATGGATGGAATCAGGTCCAATAGCTTCGATAAATGCCGTGCCATCGTAACACACGAATGGGGGACATAAATCTTCGCTGAATTGATGCTTCTGTCAGGTACAACGTAAAAACCAGCAGAGATAATGTGATGTGGAAACGGCATTCTTTGATAAACAGCTTATATTTAGTTCCGCGCGATCCTTCTTCTTTTTATTTGTCCACATGGATAGCTATACACAGGTTATGTCTAAAGAAAAGAGAGCACGCCCAAACAAATAAGCGTTGCCAGAGTAGATCGGAGAAAACAGCCAGCAACCACTGCAAGCCAGGTCATCAAAGGCGTCATTCCTATTAGCCTACCAGCTACTGCTCCAATAGCAGAGCCCGTATACTGAAGTGGAAACATAACAAAAAGAACAAGCCCTACAAACCCAAATCGCTTCGCCCATTTATATTTTTTAATTGCCTTTTCTCCATTTTCCTCTGCACTTTCCACCATCTTTCCCAAGCCCGGTATCTTCTTCGCGTAATCGAAGTTCCAGACTAAAAACAGTGCGAGATTAGCATCGGTAAAAAGGATAAATGCTATAAGACCTGCAGGGGGGATACCAAGTCCTAAACCCGCAGGGATAACAGCTACCGCACCACCTATAGGCATAAATGAATAAATGCTGAAGACCGTTGCATATTTCGTGTACATCTCTTGACCTGCGAACCAGAGGAGTAGCACTACGACGCCAGCGAGGCAAAAGGGAAGGATCAATTTGGCTATTGCTATCTCCCTCATTTGCCTTACCTTTTCCACTTTGTCCTTCACATTCGTTTCTATTTCTCTTAGCATACACCTTTTTACCTTCGGTAAAAACCTCGACTGAAAGTATTACCAATGTTTTTATTTGGGTTTTTACCTCCGGCATACAAATGCTAATATTAAACAAGAAACTATCAAATATAAAGATGAGGGAAAGTGAAACTGAGCATAGTATATGATAACGAAGCGAAGGAAGGGTTCAAAAGCGACTGGGGGTTTTCATGTCTGATCGAATCGGGGGACAGGAAACTACTGTTTGATACCGGAGCTTCAGGCGATATATTAACTTACAATATGCAACAGTTGGGGATACGAAAAGAAGAGATCGAGATCATTGCGCTTTCACACGAGCATGGTGACCACACTGGCGGTCTTGACGTGGTATTACATCCAGGCGTTGCCGTGTATCTACCCCGTTCATTCTCACGCAGATTGAAGAAAAATGTTGCGGAGAAAGCAGCGAGAGTTGTTGAAGTATCAGACCCGAAGGAGATTTTTCCGGGGGTTCATACAACGGGAGAGCTTGGGCGGGGGATTAAAGAGCAGTCATTGGTTCTGGATGCGGAAGAGGGCGTGGTTGTTTTAACCGGATGCGCGCATCCGGGTTTAGAGAATATTTTAGAGGCTGCAACGGTTTTCGGTGAGTTGTACGGTGTAATAGGTGGTTTTCACGGGTTTGATAAGCTGGAGTCGTTACAGGGATTGGAACTGATAATGCCCTGCCATTGCACGGTACGTAAGAAAGAGATATGGGGTATGTATCCCGAGAAAACAGTGCGGTGTGGAGCCGGCGAGGTGATAGAACTATAAATGCGATTCTTGTACGGTCCGGTGGCATCATGGCGATTGGGCAGGTCGTTAGGCGTGGATATTATAAGCACGAAAGAGAAGACCTGCTCGTTTGACTGTGTCTATTGCCAGCTTGGGAGAACGGTGAATAAAACGGCGGAACGGGAGGTGTACGTAAAAACAGAGGAGATTGAACGTGAGATTAGCGAGATTGCGGATACCATTGCTGATACCACCGATGTGATTACGTTTGCAGGTATGGGCGAGCCGACACTGGGCGCGAATCTCGGTGAGATTGCAGATGTAATCCGAAGGCAGTGCCCTAAAACACCGATTGCCATCCTGACAAACTCCGCTTTAATGACCGATGCGGGAGTGCGGGAGGAATTGAAGAAGATGGACGTCGTGGTCGCCAAGCTCGATGCTCCAGACCAGCCTACCTTCGAACGGGTTAACCGGCCGCTAAACGAAGAGATTAAACTTGACGCGATAATAAAAGGGCTCACGGAATTTAGAGAAGGATACAAGGGTAGGTTATGTCTACAAATGATGTTTGTGGAGGAGAATAAAGAATCTGGCGTGGAAATGGCGCGTATCGCTGCAGCTATACAGCCGGATGAGGTGCAACTCAATACCCCACTAAGACCATGTCCCGCAAACCCGCTTCCGCCAGAGGAGATGGAGCGCATACAAAAGCACTTTAAAGGATTGAATGCCGCTGTTATCTCGGTTTATGATAAGATGAAGCCTGAAGTGAGGGTAATTGATAAAACGGAAGTGATAAAGAGGCGGGGGGTTGAGGATTAATCTTTATTTGTTTTCATTCTTTACGTATACCGCCGTTATTTCAAGTCACGTGAAGGATTTTGTTGATTAATAGCTTAAGAGGAATAGAATGAACGACGAAGAGGAAGAACGAGAAGAAAAAAGGGCAAGTATCGCTCTGTTTGTCGGCATGGGCAGTTTTATCCTGATCACGCAGATCATTGCGTTACTGCTCGCAGCGCCATTTGATTTGGCGGGCATGACCGCGTTTGAAAATCCTGATGATCCACTTAATCCCATAATCTTTTTTATCTTCATCATAGCGTTCACAGCGTTCATCCTTGTCGTGTTTCGGTTTGGAGGACAAAGGCTTATTTATTTCGTGATGCTCGCTGCAGTCACGATAACGATATATTACGTGATGTACGCGCTTTTCCACCCTAATGTCTATCTTCCGGTCGTCAGCACGCTTGCGTTTGCACTTCTCCTCTTTAAATATCCTGAATGGTACGTCCTCGATGCGACAGGTTTGATAATAGGCGGCGGTGCGGCGGCGATATTTGGGATTTCACTTGGCATACTACCCGTTTTGCTCTTGTTGATAATCTTAGCGGTGTACGATGCCATTGCAGTTTATAAGACGAAGCATATGGTTTCCTTGGCAGAATCTGTCATTGAATTGCGATTGCCCATTCTTTTTGTTCTGCCGCGAAATTGGAGTTTTTCTTTGATGAAGGGAGATGAGATGGAAGACGGTTTTTTCATGGGACTTGGTGATGCGATTATCCCGTCTGTACTGGTGGTGTCTTCATTTGTAACGTATGAACTTGCTACTCCAACTTTGGGTGCGGTCATAGGAACGCTGGCGGGCTACGCGGTGCTGAGCACGATTGCAGGTAGAGGTAAACCGCATGCCGGACTGCCGTTTCTCAATTCTGGTGCGATATTAGGATTTGCCATAGGATATATGGCTATGGTGGTTTGATTTAAAGTGACAATCACTTCATTTCAACCCTCTTTTATCCTCTTTATTCCATCTATCAGCCCATGTGCATAGTTTATGCAGCCGAACGCAGTGAAGTAATCGCCTTTTTCAAGATAATACTTTGTATCCTCATAATATCTCGTTGCGTGTTCCACCACCTTTTCCTCATTGTCAACAAGCGATAGCGAATCAAGCTCAACCACACTCTCTTCAAAAAGTACAACGTCCTTTTTTATCCTTTCTGCATCGCTCATTTGGGTGGTTAGTTAGAGTTATCCTGTAAGTATATAATAGCCTGTGGGCTAATAAAATAGTTAAGACAAAAGCGTATAGTGAGAAGTATTTATGGATGAGTTCGGGCTAAGGAAAGCAGTGGAGTCGGATCTGCAAGAGATTATACGACTATGGACGCAGAACATAAAAACGATAAATACCGCATCAGATATCGCTGATTTTATCTATTCTTCCAGAGACTATTTCTTTGTGGCTGTCTCTACGTTAGCAACGCTGGCGAGCACGGATGAAAAGCTCATTGGTTTTGTCGGCGGTGCTATAAGAAGGGGGCATGGACATATATCCGGGATTGCGGTGGATAAAGAGTGTAGAAGGCGCGAAGTGGGAGAAGAGCTGATAAAAGTACTGGAGCACAAGTTTCGTACCAATGCGTTCGAAACCGTCACGCTGGAGGTCAGGAAAAGTAACAGGAGTGCGATGCAATTTTATGAAAAACAAGGCTACAAACCGTCTTATATCGTAAAGGGCTATTATGCGGATGGCGAGGATGCACTTGTGTATGCGAAGAAGATTTGAGAATCACTACGTAAAGTAAAAGTAAAAGTTAAACCAGCGAAGCGTTCAATCAATCAATCAACCGATCTTAACGTTTGAGTTGTTGTGCACAGTGCCGTTTTCACTGTCTATCTTCGGTTCCAGCTCCAATGCACCCACGGGACAGATATTCACACAGGCTTTACAGGTATTGCAGTTTTCCTCATCTATCCTTATCCACGTCCCTACCAACTCGATTGCATCTGTGGGGCAGACCGAAACGCATGCACCACAGTATCCACATTTATATCTATCTATGTTTATCATCGTGTCTCTCCTACCTATTCCTCCTTAAATATTTGGCCTTCAAATGTGCTGACCTCAGTGTCTTCTTCCAGCCATGCATCCTGTGGCAAGCCGGCTTTCCAGCAGGTTTGGCATAGAAAATCTTCTGCGGACCAGTTATTCTCGGTAGCCACCTGAGGCAGCAAAAGCCCTTGATACATCCCTTTCTTTACTATCAAGCCATGCCTGCCTATTTCTATCTCGTCAGGCAACTCCTTTGGCTTTACTTTTAACTCCTGCGGCATTGTGAGTATCGTAAGCTCAATGGTTACAGCCTCAAACTCCTCCTTCGTTACCTGTGGAAATCGCGGGTCGCCAACTGCTGCGGATATCGCCGCTTCTATAATCGCTTCCTTCAACGTGAATATGGGATATGGATAGCCAATACAGCCTCTCAGATTACCGAATTTATTCAGTGTGACAAAAACACCTCTTTTCTCTTCAAAGCATGCAGGCAAGTAATCAGGCGCTTTGAGCTTGGCGTTCTCGCTCAGATATTCCTCTATTGCGGCTCTTGCAAGTTCTAATCCCTGTTTTCCTCCCTCTTCTGTTAGCATAGACTTATTTAACTTGTGTTA
Source organism: Methanosarcinales archaeon (assembly GCA_030621945.1). Lineage (GTDB taxonomy): Archaea > Halobacteriota > Syntropharchaeia > Alkanophagales > Methanospirareceae > JACGMN01. Next base: position 8,520 of record JAUXGS010000030.1, read on the forward strand.
TGCGGGGGGCAGGATTCGAACCCGCGTACCCCTACGGGAGCAGATCTTGAGTCTGCCAC
>JAUXGS010000022.1 GCA_030621945.1 Methanosarcinales archaeon
AACTGGAGTTTGTTCTCCGAATCGATCATCAGAGTTGCTTTTTCGCTTGGGACTATATGTTTCAGTTTATCTACCATTTCTCATTTATCACTCCATTGTAGCAAGTTTTGTTAGAGACGATTCCGTCCAGATGGTTAACCTGCCCGGATGCGTTCCAGGTGCAAGTAATTCCGCATTGAGCTCTTCCGCGTAGGATACATCCACACCAGGCAAATTTTCCGCGGATTTCGTTATTTTTTTATCCTCAGTTAGTTCTTCTTCACGCGAAATAACGATTAAAACGCTTTTTTTAGACTTGTATCGTCTGCCTCGCATCTTCCCCTTGCCAGCCCTTACTTTCCTTTCCTTTGCACGGAGCACATCGTCCCACACACCGATGATCTTTAAAAATGCCTCCACCTCAGAGGTCTTTTCAAGGCTTGCGAATGAATCTTCTATTACTATCGGGAGTTCTACTTCATCGCTGAACCTATGCCCTCTATTTCTTACGCGTTCTGGGTTTATAGTAGCGGCGATAGCAGACTTTATTGCTTTCCTCCGTTCCTTCTTGTTTATCTTTTTCGTCAGGACCTTCTCAGTTTTTGGTGGATGCGCTCTTCTCCCGCCAACCACTTGTGGTGCTCGTGCTGCTCTTCGTCCATCTGTTATACGGGGCACTCTGGCAGCTCCTCTACCGGTACCCCAGCTCTCTGCGGATGTTCTCCTCCCGGCTAAGGGGTCTGTACCTTTTGGCTGAAATCTGTTTGATTGCATTGCGAGCACAGCTCTCTTTATCAAGTCAGGTCTGTATTCCTCAGTAAATACCTGAGGAAGTGCTATTTCTTTTATAAAGTTCCCAGATAAGTCTAACACTTTAGCTTTGCTCTTCTCTTCTTCTACCATCGCTCTTCTTCTCTTGTTCTAAATCTTATCTTATCTCCCTTGTTGTGATCTCGTGCTTATATAATCAATTTCAGGTACGCCCAGCTTAGGATGAGGTCGTATCGCATGAGAGATTCTCACAAACCTCTTTTTCGGTCCGGGAACACTACCCTTGAGCAAAACATACTCATTCCTCACGATGCCGTACTTAATGAACCCACCTTTTGGCGTTACCTCTTCGCCATTGTCCCCGATCTTCATTAGTCGCTTGTTGTACTCGGTCCGCTGTTGATACCCGGTCTGTCCAAGCTGAGGTACGCGCCATCGGACTCTTCGAGGTGTCCAGCCGCCGATAGAACCCACATGACGACCTTTTCCAGACCTCTTAGCTTTTGCATTCTGAATCATAATTCCCCATCGCTTCACGGGTCCTTGTGTGCCTTTTCCCTTAGTCACCGCGGTAACATCAATAAAGTCGCCCTCTTTAACCACGTCATTTACCTTTAACTCTCTTCCAAATACCTCTTTTGCATATTCGAGGTCTTGCTCGACCTCGCCGCTCATCTTTATCTCCAGAAGGTCGTGCTTCTTCTTCGGCACGCTATTTACCACCTCAGGAGCTGTAGAAGCGATTAAATGCAGACTTAGCGCCTGTTTATCGTCCGCCTTCTTAATTATTTCCTCTATTGCACCCAAATCTCCTCCGCCTTCTCCTGCCGCTGCTCCCGCCCATGCTTCTGTTACAGCCCGCTTACCGTAGTTCGTACTTTTATAAAGACGGAAACCATCCACGCGCATCGGTGGAGTTTCTATTATCGTTGCCGGAACAGCTACTTCCATTCCCTTTGTCAGGCTATGAGGATTATCATCGGTCAGAATGAGGTGTGTCATCCCGGCTTTATATCCCGCGAAGCCTTGTAGTTTCCTACCTACGGCTAGTTCTTCCCGTTTTATTCTGCACGTCTCACTTCGTGCTCGCTTCCTCGGAGAAAAGGCAAGCGAACCCCTCCTTGGTCTGTGTCTTTTAGCCATCTTACTCTTCTGTTACTGTTAGAAATAAGATTATAAAAGTATATAAAATCAGTCAACACTCAAAATGCCAGCCTAACACACTCTTCCGTCTTGCACAACCTCACGTTCGCTCCACCACAGAGCAACGGCACATATCGCAGCATTTTGCCTGAGTTTGTTATTACACACTTGTAATGCTCAAACGCCGGTGAAACCACGAAACAGGTGTCACAAATCACCTTCACACCGTAATCTTCTATCTTTCGTACCACGTCTTGCATACGTTCTTTTATCGCTCTCGCAGTGAATATAAAGAACTCTTTTTGTACCTTTCTGCCCCCACTTTCTGCCCTCAAGAGCTTGTATATCTGTTGGAGTTCAGACGCGGAGCAATGAGGACATCCTATCGCTATCACATCGCCTTTCTCATTCTCAGCATAAAACCTTTCCAAATCGTCTTTTTCTATCTCTGCTCTTTCAGCAGGTAATCCTATCGCATCGGCTTCTGGTGTTATCCCTTCGATATGATACAATCCTACGGAGCCGGTAGCGCCTATCGCAGCGGATAAATGCTTCAATTCGTCGGTGCTCGGCAAAGAAGCCGAGGGAAGTTCTATCACCGGTATTTTGTTCCCTACGAGGTCGCCTATAAGGAATCCAAGAGCGCTGTAGTCTGCGTCTGTAAGGGCACAATTCACACACACTCGTAGCTCAGGTTCCCGGTTTTCAGCGTGATGGAGCCCGTAAGAAGGTGTTTTGCCTATAAGTGCAGCGGCAAGAGCAGACGGTGCCCCCTCCATACTCGTCCTCGCACCCAAAACCGAATTGGCATATAAGACGGCCGATGATTCCGCCCATGCGATATGCTCGCCTCTTTTCGGCGCATTTCCAATGAGATAAGGAATGCAGGTGCACTCCACGGATACGCCCAATTTTTCATACGCGTTGATCACCTCCTGCTGCTTTGTTACAAACGTTTCTGAAACGTTCATGGCATTCCAGTTCTCTCTATCCATACCCGTAGGATTTAGCGTGCTCTTGACTTTTACCGTACCTTCAAGACGATTTATGAACTCAAAAGCGTCCCCGATCGTTTTGTAAGACGCACCGGAGATATGCGCACTTTTTATCGGTATCAATTGTGAAGCATTGTTTATATCCCCGATTGCGACGAGTATCTCCATTGCCTTTTTCCGCGCCCAGCCTTCTTCTCCCTCGTATATCCGCTCTTCTTCTTTGGTAAGATGCATGGTATTACTCACTAATAGATAGAATATAGAGGTACCGTCTTTTCTTCTTTTTCAAAAAACGATTTGAACAAGTTTTAGAAGAACTTAGGGGGCATTCATAAGACTGGATAGAGTTACATACTACAGTAGCAACTAAGGGATGGATAGAAGTATTTAAATATAACAAAGGTAATGGTTATAATGGTGATACCAAAAATGGTGAAGGTAAATTTAGATATAGAGGAGAACTTACACAAGACTATAAGGAAAGAGGCAATAGATAGAGGTATATCAATGAAGGCGTATCTCATCGAACTTATTGAGAAAGGCATAGGTATAGAAGAAGCTGAAGATATTGGGGAAGCCGAAGAGTAGAGAGATACTTGAGATGTACAGGTATGCAAAGTAGTAAAAATGTGAAGTATTATAAAAATCACAAAGCCACTTTTAGATGTGGATGTCACTTTACATATCAAAGCAAGAATGGCTGAAGTCACTTAAGATGAAATATGAACGAAAAAATACCGATATTGAAGGGGAAAAAGATCAAAACCCGCATATTACGTCCCCATGAATTTGAACTGTTACGGGAGGGTGCGAAGAAGACAGAGAATAAGACCCTTTTAGATGGGTGCTTAATGTTGGGAGCAAGATATAAAGAATGTCGAAAGATTCAAAACAATCCCCGTTGGTTCGATGGGAATTTCATACACCTCCCCTCGGAAGCCCAGCAGAAGGTGAAAAGAAAACAGGTAGAGCGATGGATTAGATTAAGCTCAATGGGCAAAGCAATCTTGCCGTATTTCTTTGAGAATAAAAAACGCCTGCCTTCTATTCAGGCATGGGATTATTCCTTACTCGAATGGGGTAAAAAAGGAGGGTTGGATGTTGTTGGCATATCAGCAAGAACTTTGAGGAAGACTTATGAAAGTTGGTTGATCTTTTACTATCCAGAGGCAACAAATTTGGTTTATCTTTCTCAAGGCCACACCACCCTAACATCTTTGCAACACTACATTAATTTGCCATTCATTGAAGAAGATAAGAAGGACATGAACAAATGGGTTGGAGGTTGGCTTTAACTAAAAAATTAATTGGAAATTAACATAAAGCGCTTATAAATAAATATTTCCCAAAAATATTTGAAGTTTTAATAAAACTTAAACTACTTGTTCTGGGGTCTGTCATGATGAAAACTATTTTAAATCACTTTAATGATAAATCGTAGATAAATCATACCTTCTATCACCCCTCTCGTGTCACCTTGAAGTTTTATGTTAAAACTTCAAGGTGTTGTCCGACTCTTTAGAGCTTTTTTAGCACAACCAAAAGATACTTCCCTATTCTGTGTTTATCCTCCTCCATATATGCGTTTTAAGCTAATTTTATCTTCCACTGCAATACTTTACTATTCACTGTGCTTTTTTATTGCGTTATAGTGCATATGTGCGATTTGCTTGATTTTCGCCTGAAATGTGGGTGTTGAAGTAGCTTGCATAATAGTTGTAACGTTAATATAAAACATTATAAAAATGAGCTTAGATATTGCCACATCATCAAGTGGCAATGTTATAACGCACACTTTAGATTTATATGTACAAATCAAAGTATATGCTACTCAAATAACTTTGGAGGATCTAATTATATAATGAGTTATCACCCCATTAATAACTAACACCACTTAAGTACTATTGAAAGTCAGAGTTGTTGAAGAGGGCGACATGTGCATAGTTGTCGTGTCAACTTTTCATCCCGCAGTGATAGTGTGTTACCACTTACGACGGAGTTGCCAATTGCTGCTTCGTGTTTCACTATCTTCGGCTATATCTCTTCCTGTTCTTTCTGTGCTTCTACCAGCTCTTTAAATTCTTCTATGTCAATGCCCCCGGGAAATAACAATTCCCCGTCCTTTGTTATATACAATTCTCTCGTTTCTGCAATTCCCTGCATGGATAGATTAACCGCTATTTTATACAGATTCGCGTTCTCCATCTCCGTTACGTTTATCAATGAAACCTCAACGCCGGGCGGAACGAGATAGGTTGCGACGAAGTCAACTGCTTTATCACCAGCTTCTTCTGGCGTTAATACGTTTGCAGCACCAGACATAGAACTTTGCGTTTGATTTTGAGGAGAAACAAACCCCCCGACAGCAATGCCCAGTATTACGCCTATTATCAAGCCGAGAGCTAAAAACCCGATATAAAATGTTTTTACTCCTTCTTCCCCCGACTTTCTGGCATCTTCGCCTGACATGTTGCACCGGTTAATAATTCACAATTCACTATTATAAAAACCCAAACGTAATTTTTACCTCAATAGAATATGTAATATATTATGGAGCAAAGTTCATACGAGTTCGAATTGGAGCGGATAAAAGCGTTGATAAAAGAAATAGGCGCGAGAAGAGTTGGGTTGCAGCTCCCCGAAGGTCTTAAAACAGTGGCACTTGCTCTCTCCGCTGAGATTGCAAAAGAGACCAGAGTGGATGTGATACTCTCCGGGAATTCATGCTATGGTGCATGTGACATTGATGAGAAGCTGGAGGGAATGGTGGATCTTCTTTTTCATTTTGGACATACAGAAAACCCTTTTAGAAAAGGCGTTTATAAAATACAGGAAAAGGTTGTCTTTATAGAACTCAGGAGCACGGTCAACATTAAACCGGTGGTGGAGAGCGCGATAGCGGAAATAAAAGGGGATTGTGTTGGCTTAGTAGCGACGGTACAGCACGTTCATGCTCTGGAAGAAGCAAAAATAATGCTTGCTCGTGCTGGAAAGCAAGCGGTGATAGGTAAATCGAATAATCTAAAGTACGAAGGGCAGGTACTGGGCTGCGATTTCTTTACAGCGAAGGTTCCCTGCGATGAAATTGTGTTTATAGGCAGTGGTAGCTTCCATCCTGTGGGTATCGCGTTGTATGCTGGAAAGCGGGTGATTGCTGCCGACCCGTTCACCATGCAGATTAGCGTATTCGAGCCGGATGAACTGAGAAAAAAGCGGTATATCGTGATCGGGCGCGCACTGGATGCGAAGTCCTTTGGAATACTTATCAGCATGAAAAGCGGCCAATTTAAGCTTAACGAAGCGATTGCTTTACAGAAAAGAGCAGTTGCGAAAGGGTTAGAAGCCTTTTTGATTTCGCTGGAAGAGATAAATGAAGAGCGATTGCTTGGCTTTAAAGTTGACGCTTTTGTTAATACCGCATGTCCACGGTTGGCAGAAGATTTCATTCATTTTAAGAAGCCTGTTCTTTCGATTAACGAGTTTGAGGTTGTTCTTGGTGAACGGACTTGGGAAGATATTTTTGTATTGCAATAGGCGTGAAAAAACCGAAACCCTTTTTATGTCTTGTTGTATATATCTAACGTTATGTTAGAAATAGCTAATAAAAAGTTATAAATATATAACAGACAAGAAAAATGAAAAAAGAATATGTGACTGTTCCGGAAGCTCTTGGTCAACGGTGTATGATGGTAATGGTTTTTGTTGCATTGATATTCCAGTGGTATTTAAAACGAAAAGGGGATGTTGAATGAAAAAATCAGAAAAATATAATGCGGTAAAGATTGCTTGCTCTTCAGTTGCTACCGCTGTCGGTATCATATTGGTGCTCGCAAAGATATATGCCTACATCGGCCTAATTCTGCTCGCCTTTGGTAGTGTAATACTCATATTTTCCTTTGAGGCAAGAAAGAAGAAAATTACTTCCGATGAATTGACTGGGTGGATATCGGGTAAATCAGCACATCTCTCATACATGGCAACATGGTCAGCTATAGTTTTATTGTTGGCAATTGATCTTTACAACCCCAACCTCTTGGAAACCTACATAGTACTGGGTATCGTGATGGGGGCCATGGTTGGTGCAAGGTTTGCTGGAGAATATTATTACGAAAGAATTAAGAGAGACAAAGGATTTTGACCATGGAAGCAATATTCCGAGTGTATACTGTGAGGAAAGGTGATATAAAATAAATGAAAAACGTGCTTTGGTATCTGGGATTTCTTTCATTACTGAGCTTGCTGTATTTCGTTGAGGGAAAGACGGCTTTCCTGTGGTTCCTTTCATTCATTCCTTACTTTGCAACATACATTGCAAGCGACGAGAGAATTGAAGTAAACACTGGCAGAGCAACAAGGAACGCCTTTGCGTACACGATATTTTTTGGAGTTGCAACGATTGTGTACATATACCTGACAAACAGCACTGAGTTATTCGCACCGGCATTTGTGGTTCTTTTCGGAGGTGCACTGTTAGTGTGCATTCTTTCTTTACTTTACTACGACAAGACAGGTAAATAAATTGAAAACCCACATAAAGGAATTCCGCGCACGATACGATTTAACCCAGGAAGAACTTGCAAAAAAAGTCGGAGTGAGGAGGGAGACGATAGTCTTTCTGGAAAAGGGTAAGTACAACCCTTCTCTTAAATTAGCATATAACATAGCCACCGTTCTGAAGACAACGATTGATGAGCTGTTTATTTTTGATGATGAGTGAGCTTTTATAAAGGCAGTTGAAATATGATATAAAATGACACTCGGCATTATTGGTGGGACAAGTTTATTTGATACGAAGCTTCTCGGAGATGCAAAAGAAAGAGAGGTTGATACACCATATGGCACTGTTTACCTTCTCGTTACTGCTGTACATTCACAGGAGATAGTATTCCTCCCACGACATGGTAAGGATAGGAATATTCCGCCGCATAAGATAAATTATAAAGCGAATATGCGGGCGCCCTAGGATTTAGGCGTGGAGGAAATCATAGGTGTTACTTCTGCCGGGAGTTTAAAGCAGGCTATAACACCACAATCCCTGGTTGTTCCTCATGACTACATCAGTCTATGCACGATACCGACCTATTATGACGACGAGCTCGTGCATGTTACACCGGGCTTGGACGAATCGTTAAGAAACCGAATATTAGAAGCTGCACGCGCGTTAAGCGTTAAAATAATTGACCAAAGCGTTTATTTCCAGACAACGGGACCGAGGCTCGAGACAAAAGCGGAGATAAAACTGATAAAAGATTATGCGGACGTGGTGGGAATGAACATGGCTTCTGAAGCGACACTTGCGACTGAGTTAGGGCTTCGATACGCAAATATCAGCACTGTGGATAATTACGCACATGGTATCGTTGCCGAGGAAGCGTTGGAGTATAAGGATATCATTGCAGCGGCATCGAAGAGCCGTGAAAATCTGGAAAAAGTGCTTTTGAAGGTAATAACCACATCAAACTCTACGATATAAGCAAGCTAAGCAAGCTAAGCAAGCGATTCGATCCGTCCCTTCCAGCCAACTACTCCAGCATCTTCTCTGTTTACAGAAGGCAATATCTATCTATAAAGTAAAATCGAAAAGCTTTTATTAATATCTTAATATTGTAGGGTTATAATATTATAACAATATAAGATGAGATGAGAGAAGCAAAAGTGGCAATAGCAGCATCGGCATGGGCGTACGACAAAGTGTTAGAAAAGAAGCGTGAACTGGAAGAAGAGCGTGTAAAGATTGTAAGTATGGCAGATGCGCTGGATGCTTTGTTAAAAGAAAAGATCGAATAGAAGTCTACGGTGTGAGCTTTTTAGTTTTCGAGGATTTTCGTTGACAATTCCTCTATTTGTACTTACCTATTGGTGGGAGTGGGAAATCCTTTCTCAGTCTTACGATAATCCCGCCATCAATAACCTCAGCCAGATTCTTACGGTATTCTTCCAGCGTTTTGCCAGTCGCCCACACCCTTTCCAACTCTGGCACTTCTCCATAATATGATATGGTTCTTCATCGTTAATGATCTCATATTTCGCTTTTGACATCGTCGCTTCGATATATTCTGTAAGCATCTTTTACCTCCCGTTGAGGTGCGCAGTAGTTTACTACATGGGTATATCAAGCGTTAAAAATATCGGACTTTTTACCTAACACTTTTTCTTTTTACAAAAAAGAAAACCTGTGCTAAAAGAAAAAATAAGAGAATGTTTTTGGTTAAGGTTTCTGTATTTTAGTTCCTTTTTACCTTCACATAAATAGATGGTCTTTTCCGCTTGATTTGATACTCCAGACACATCAGCTCTGAGGCTCTTTTCCCTTCTCTTCAGAGATAATTCAGTATCCTGTTCCTCATCAATTTTTTAGTCAAATCCAAACTTTTCACTCTATTTGAAAAAGTCTTTCGAAACTTAATTGTCATATCCATTAACCAATCGA
>JAUXGS010000216.1 GCA_030621945.1 Methanosarcinales archaeon
AGCTTCACAACTTCAATGTTTGTCCGTTCGTTATTCCCTCCGATATTATAGACTTCACCGACCCGCCCCTTGTTAACTACTGTGTCTATCGCAGCGCAGTGGTCTTCAACATGTATCCAGTCGCGCACATTCAGACCATCGCCATACACCGGTATGTTCTTGCCAGAAAGGCAGTTAACGATCGTCAGCGGAATCAATTTTTCTGGAAACTGGTATGGACCGTAATTATTCGAGCAGCGGGTGATAATCGCAGGTAGCTTATGGGTATCGTAATATGCTTTTGTCAAAAGGTCCGCCGCTGCCTTAGTTGCTGAATAAGGACTATGTGGGTCAAGTGGTGTGTTTTCAGTGAAATAGCCCGTAGTACCCAGTGAGCCATAAACTTCGTCAGTTGAGATTTGAATATATTTTTTCACTCCGAAATCTAAGGAAAGTTCTAATAGGTTCTGTACGCCGAGTACATTTGTCTTGACGAACTCCTCCGAGCTTAAGATACTGCGGTCTACATGGGACTCAGCAGCGAAATTGATGACAATATCTGGTTTGAAGTTTTCAAATGCAGTATGTAGTTTTTGCTTATCGCAGATGTCTCCTTTAATAAATGAATAACCTTGATGATTCTCAACTCCTTTTAAATTAGCAAGATTTCCCGCATAAGTGAGTTTATCATAGTTTATAATTTTTATATTTATATTTATAGTCTCATATTTTTTAAATAGAAACTGTATGAAATTGCTTCCTATGAATCCCGCTCCACCGGTGACTAAAATTTTTTGGTTTGCCATCGTACCCATCCTATATATCAACAGAGTCGTAGTATTTATATAAAAATATCACAAGCTGTCCCAATAATTATTCTTACATGTATATACATAATAACTGGATGCTAATCCCTCTACACCCTTGCTTTCAAAAATAGCTACATCTATCCCTTTCTTTGATAGTTCATATCCAGCAGATAATCCCGATAATCCCGCTCCGATGATTGCTACCTTCATTTAGATATACCCTAGCCAGTACCCTCTTAATGCCCCTTTTGGCACTTTACTTATTTACTATTTGTTCATTATCGTAAAAACACATCACATCATCTGAAAAATTTCCGTCTTATCCTCACGGTTACCGAAGTGATTAAATATTTATATATATGGCTAAACATAGTGTTAAAGATAATAATGGATTTGAAATTGGCCTTAAAAGGGATTTGGCAAAAGTGGAAGAAGTTTTGGGAGCTAATAAGCTATGTTATTACAAAAGCGCTTCTTTGCATCATGTATTATACGGTGTTCGCACTTTATAGATTAATAGCGAAATTGATGAAGAAAGATTTTCTTGATGTAAAACTGGGGGAAGATGTGAGTTCATACTGGAAGGAAAAAGAGAAGATGGAAGAGGAACATTACAAACAATATTAGTTAGGGGGTGTGGAGATGTACATATTGGGAATATCGTGCTATTATCATGATGCGGCGGCGGGACTTCTGAAAGATGGTAGGATAGTGGCAGCGGCGCAAGAGGAACGGTTCACACGTAAAAAACACGACGACAGTTTCCCGACGAATGCTATAAAGTTCTGTTTGGCGCATGCGGGGATAACGTCCAGGCAGCTTGACTACGTGGGGTTCTACGATAAGCCGCTTGTTAAGTTCGATAGGATACTGGAGACATTCATATCGGTTGCGCCACGAGGAATACGGTTTTTCACGGTGGCGATGCCGATCTGGCTGCGGCAAAAACTGTGGATTAAAGACCTCATAAAGAAAGAGTTGGAATACAATGGCGAGATAATATTCGCAGAACATCATCAGTCGCATGCGGCGAGCGCCTTCTTTGCTTCGCCGTTTGATGATGCGGCAATACTAACGATAGATGGCGTGGGTGAGTGGACAACGACCTCTTATGGTTATGGAAGCGGAAATAAAATTACATTGACGCATGAAATCAAGTTTCCGCATTCGCTCGGGCTGCTCTACAGCGCATTCACACAGTATCTTGGATTCAAGGTGAATAGCGGGGAATACAAGGTGATGGGACTTGCACCTTATGGAAAGCCAGTTTACTACGACCTGATAATGGAAAACATGATTGACCTGAAAGATGACGGTAGTTTCAAACTGAA
>JAUXGS010000189.1 GCA_030621945.1 Methanosarcinales archaeon
TCTTTTTCTGCTATTTTTTGATTGTTGGACAGCCTCGGTAGCCTACAAAACTCGTAATGTCAAGTTGTCAAAGGTGTTAATCTATACCCAAGCCAAGCCAAGTCGAGGATGTCCTGATGCGTTTTCCGGAAGTTGCAACAAACTATCAAATTATCCTGGAGCGTGACGGCACGCTCGATTCATTGACTGTGAGTGTAGAATTGTATCCTAAGATGTTCGACGGTGACCTAAATAAGCTTAAGAAACTTGAAACTGATATTACTGAGAGTATCCGGGACGAGATAGTGGTAAGACAAAAAATAGACTTTCTTGAGCCTGGAAGCTTGCCGAGGACTGAAGACAAAGCTGTTAGGGTTGTTGATATGAGAAGTGAGATTTAAGATGGTTAACCTGATAAATGTTTTTTCAGAAAACCGGCCCGGAAAGCTTGAGCAGATAACAGGTGCATTAGCGGATGCCAACGTCAATATAAAGGCTGTTAAGATTTCCTCTGGTGAGGATTATGGGGGCGTGGTTTCCGTTTATGGTTGACGATGGTTTTCGTGCATTCAAGCAGGCGGGCATCACAGTTTCTTTAAAGGAGGTTTTAGTAGTTGGACTGGAGAGCAAGTCAGGAAGGTGTGTCACCTGACGATGTACAGTGAGAACCTCCTCGATGTGATAGACAAAATAAGAGTAGAAACGAACCGTATAATGGTCGCAGTAGGCGCCGAGGACAGGAACATTACCGTCGGTAATCAGCCACATTCAGAAATAGCAGCTTTAGCTTTGTTCCTCGATTATTTGCAGCAGGGTAAAGAACTAAAAGCCAAATTTGGACATGCGAAACGTGAAATAGTGCCGAAGAGAGTAGGGAAAGAGATGAAAGAGAAGGTCAATGAAAAATAATTCTCTATTTCTCTTCTGATTCCTCGGATGCCTTTTGCAATGCCGTACGGCTCGCCATCTCGTATGCTTTTGATAGCAAAGAACTGAGATTGGCTTTACCAACAGAGAAAGGAGCACCGCCAAGTCTTTTAAGAATCGCGTTCTCCACCTCCGGACGAGCAGGGTTAACGGAAAAGGAATCCAATGCTTCTCCTGCTTGCCAGAAACAATCCATGCATTCCTCTAATGGTCTGACTTCCTCTACGGTAGTGGAAACCGCGGTTATCGCTTCGTGTTCTCCTTCCGCAGTTAAAGCACGCTTTTCTCGAAGAGCATCAATAATCTCTTCCGTTGTCCGGCCACGGAGTTTGAAGATGAGAAACGGATCTTCGTCAAACCGCTCTGCTAAGAGATAGTAAACTGCTGCAATATGTTTGCATGGATTTGCCCAATCGGGGCATGAACATTTAGTTTCGAGTTCTTTCTTTGACGCGGGAAAAAGTGATACTCTGGCTTCGCAAAAAGCATCCTCGATATCGAGTGGCATCTCTCCTGAAAGCAATTTAGCTGCAAATATCGCCTTCGATGCCATTGCATCTGCTACGTTGTCCCATTCAGATTCAGAAATCGGGTTCAATTGAATTCTGACTTCGTATGGTTTTGCGCGTGTGCCCTGAACCTTAGCGGTAACTGCGCCTTTTTGGACGTCAATTGAGATTACCTGACCTTTACGTGCATAAGTGCGCCCTCGGGTTAGTCTTGCACCCATATCAAAGGATTCGAGCACGGCTATCCAGCGTTTTGACCACCAGGTCTCGCCAATCGCGCCTCGTTTGCTCTTTGCTCTTATACCGTCTTTTACTTCTTTCGGTTTCGCGGGTTTGTAATAGCCCCAGTAGCTGTCCCAGCCCATAGTTTGTTAAATATTGGGTCGTATATTATTTATATTTCAATCTTGAATTCACAGGAAAATATTCTGCTTAATTTTGTGGTGGAATTCAATATCTTCTCTCCTTTATCCTTTTTGAAACTTTGCCGCGATAATTTTCTTCTTTTCCGTTTTTACGGATATTGCGAATTTCCAATAAAAAAATTCGTCCTATTTCTTTTAGATGGGCTTATTTTCTCAACTTCACCAGGATTTTTTGCTTTATTCCGCGAATAGAGTTCTTATAGCTAATATTTTTGACAGGAAAAGCACCAGAAAAGCTTTTATAGTGATTTGGCGTATCTAATAGCTGCCTTAAGGAGAGATGGGTGAAGTAGAAGCGAAGTGGGAAAGGGTAACGAGGCACGAACTCCGTCACGACAGACATACAGTTTCTCTGCTAACAGACCATAAAACTTTTTAAAAAAGTTTTATCAAAAACGCTTCGCAGATTCACCGAAGTATCGCGGGAAGGTGTTGCTCGGCGAAGTTGCAGAAGCGGCAGAAGAAATTATCAGGGAAACCTGCAAAGAGCTGGATATTGAGGTTATAGACATGGCTGTGAACGTGGATCATGTTCATTTGTTTATCAAATATCCGCCGAAATATTCGGTTAGCTGGATAGCGAAGCGGATAAAGGGGAGAAGCAGTAAGCTGTTAAGGGATAGATTTCCACAACTTAAAGAGTTGTGTCCTGGTCACCTGTGGGCTCCAAGTTGTTATCACGGCTCAGTGGGGCATGGCTGGGAAGTGGTGGAAAGATATATATCGGGGCA
>JAUXGS010000145.1 GCA_030621945.1 Methanosarcinales archaeon
GCAGCTAAAAACGAAGGAGCTTCCTGTCGTCTTCTCTCCCAAAGCAGTGCAAAGCCTCTTCGCGTACACTGTAATTCCACAACTGAGCGCCGAGAATGTGCAGCGAAAACAATCACCATATCATGGCAAAAAAGGAACGGCGATAGCTTCTGAAATTATTACTATTGTGGACGATGGTACGATGCCGTTAGGAGTGAACAGCAGAAAGATGGATGGTGAAGGTGTTCCTTCCCAACCTACAACCATAGTGGAAAAAGGCGTGCTCAGGAATTTCCTATACGATTCTTACACCGCTAATAAAGACCGTGTAGAAAGCACAGGTAACGCACTACGAAGCTTCGACAGTTTGCCATCCCCAGGGGCAACGAATTTCATAATAAAAGGAGAAGAGGATGGTAGAGCGTCTAAAGAAGAGATAATCAGCGATATACGGGAGGGCTTATTCATAAGCGATGTGATAGGTGCGCATACCGCTTCAAGAGCATCCGGCGATTTCTCCGTCGTTGCACAGAATGCTTTTGGCATTAAAAAAGGTGATTTGTTTCCTGTTAAGCACGTGATGATCGCCGGAAACATGCAAGAGGTATTGAAACATGTAGAGATGGTCGGGGACGATACACGGCAGATTTATAATGTCGTTTCTCCTTCTATCAAGGTATTGAGGATGCAGATAATAGCGTAAACGCCTTTCTTCGCCGTAAAGATTGCGCGTTTAAAGGGATCGAAACTTTTAGACTATACGGGTCTTGAGTACAAATAGCGCATTTTAGCGGTATAGAATGCTCGAATTGGCTTTCTTCACCCATTCGTGAGTTATCTGGTTTAAAAGCAAAGTACTTTCCTGACCGAAAAGTTTATATAACCCCTCCTTCTTAAGAAAATGATTACTACCATGTGGGAAAATAGCGAAAAAGAAAAGGGGGATAAGATGGGGGATATGTTAGGATACTCTCGAGATGTACTAAGTGGGCCAACAGAGGATGATTTATTTGGAGTACCACAGATTGCGATAGCTGGTATCGGTGGGGCAGGTAACAATTCTATGAATAGATTAGAGTACTTGGGCGGGTTACATGGCGTGAGTAGGATTGCTATAAACACGGACAAGCTGCACCTGGATTCGATAAAATGTGAACAGAAGGTGTTGATAGGAAAGTCGCTTACCCGGGGATTAGGAGCAGGAGGCTCACCAGACATAGGGAGAAAAGCCGCGGAATTGGACAGAGAGGAGATTCGGAGATTATTAACCAATAAAAACTTCGTGTTCCTCACCGCCGGAATGGGTGGTGGCACAGGCACGGGAGCCACACCTGTTACCGCTGACATAGCAAAGGAAGAAGGTGCAATCGTAGTAGCAATGGTCTCATATCCGTTTGAGGCGGAGAGAAGAAGAAGAAAAAGTGCTGCAGAAGGGATAGAACGGTTGAGAGAGGCTACTGACACTGTTATAGTGTTGGAGAACGACAAGTTGATAAAATATGCAGGCAATCTTCCGGTGAATGACGCTTTTAGGACGATGGATATGTTGATTGCCGAGACGATACAGGGCATAACAGAGACGATTACACAACCTTCTTTGGTCAACCTTGACTTCGCGGACCTCAAGGCCGTGATGGAGGCAGGCGGTGTTGCCGTGATGCTTGTCGGCGAGACGGCGAAGTCGGAGAACAAGCCAGAGGCGGTTGTAGAAGATGCGCTCCGTCATCCTCTATTGGAGGCTGATTATAAAGGAGCAAAAGGTGCTCTTATACACGTGACCGGAGGCTCGGACCTCACGATGAAGGAGACAACCGATATCGTAGAGTTACTCACCTACGACTTAGACCCCGATGCAAACGTGATATGGGGAGCGAGGATAAATGATGATTACAATGGAAAGGCGAAGGTGACAGCAATATTGACCGGCGTGGAGCCGAGCTGGACATTTGGCGGGATCTACGAAGAGCGGAAAGGGAGCATTGCTCAAGGTAATAGTGGAGGACTCAGCGATATAATACCGATTATCAGGCGCTAACTAACCAGCAAAAATATATCGTAATAGAATAAAGAGGATTATAGGGAGAGGGGAAGGGCAGCTGCCGGTCTCCTCGTACCGAGAAGGCTGAGGAAAGTCCCTCCACCATAAGAGTACATACATACAACACGAACGCCGAGAGGGCGTAAGGCGAGAGTCTTGGCTCTGGTATAGAAACGATACCGTACCATACCAAGTAACGTGATGATTCCGTAAGGATGAATTCGTATGGTTGCGGATGGAACGACCATCCTCGTGGGTGCAAGCCTGAGGAAGGCGCGAAGATAAATGCTGCCGAAACAGAAGGGGGCTTACTCTCCCCACTCCCCATCAAACTTTCTTTTCAAACGAAAGTTTGATCAAAGAAACATTTTGGAAAGGAAGGTTGGCCAAAGGATCTTTTTGGAGGGTTAATTTTACATTTTTGGTTGTGTTTCAAAATCGGTTTTAAAAAAGTCACGGACCAGCCGGATTGAAATCGAAAACATCCAAGGCGAGCTATTAAATGGCTTTTTCTGCTACTATTTAAATACTGTTTTTGGAATGGAAATATCCTTAGAAAATCCTATTGCATAATTATCCGACATACCGGAGATATAGTCAGTCAAGATCTGTGTTTTTCCAGTATCAAATTTCCTATAGAATTTTTTATACGCTTTTAAATAGTCGCCAAATTCTTGATGGGATTTTATAAAGCAATTTTTATAGGCCTCTGTCTTAAATTCATATTTATCAAATAACTCCGATAAAGAATCGTAAATATTACGAAGTATTACTCCCACATAGTATTTGTAATCGTTTATTTTTTTAGCCTCGTAGATATTTTTCTCAGAGAATGTATTAATTTTCTTTATGAATTTAAAACCATCATTAGACATGCCCACTTTTCCTTTACTATCGGTGGTATTGACTATGTCGTATATTATTTTATTCAGAAGAGCTCGATTGAATTGATATTTCACATCTGAAGATTTTTCAATTCCTAGATACTCTAATACATCCTTCGGGATTTTTTCAACACCAACGATTTCTAAGTCAATAGCATCTTCCATATCTCGGCCCAAAGATGATATCTTATCAGCAACTCTTATAATACATCCTTCATATGAAGAGGGATATTTATCCAATTTATTAATCTCTTCTAACTTTCTCACGTTCCAGTCTGGTGCAATAAACTGCTCTTGTCCAACGTTTTCTCCACAATGGCTAACTATTCCGTCTCTTACTCCAAACGTTAATTTTAACCCCTTGCCCTTTTCGGCGATATAATCTACAAATCTAAGACTATTGATTTCATGATGAAAGCTATTTTTCCCCGTTGTTTCTTTTTCAACGATTTTCTTTAAGACTTCTTCCCCTGCATGCCCAAATGGGGCATGCCCTACATCATGTCCCAATGCAATTGCTTGAGCCATCTCCACATCTAATTCCCACCCTTTATTGATTAATCCTTTAGAAATAGTTGTAGAATTTGTAAATACATGAAGAACATGTTCAATTCTAGTACAAATATGATCGTTATCTGGTGCAAAA
>JAUXGS010000006.1 GCA_030621945.1 Methanosarcinales archaeon
CGTATGAGTACAGAGAAGCGATGAATTCTGTGTTTACGGGAACGTTCGAGCCGACTGCGTTAACCGAAGAGAGTGTGGGGGATTTAAAGGTGAAATTGGCTGAGTATAGATCGCCACAGATATACGGTGGAACAGGAGATTGTGTTATTCTCCCGCCTTTCACACCAGAACAGGCAGACCAGTGCTTGGAAGACACAAAGGGATTCAGATTGATGGGGCAGCGGTTCATTCCAGATTCCTACATGTTTTCTAATTTGGTCGGTGCGTATACGGATGTTTACGTAGGGGATAAAGACCCGAAACCGTTTACGTTCGTCATTTCTGGCGCGGGTCGGCCGATAAGAGGATTTCCACGCGGCTTGGATGTCATGGCGCTTTTAGGTTCTGATCGTGCGAAAGATTTACTGGACGAACTGGACGATTCCAATTATAAGCAGTATGACGAGGCGTATAACGAATTAGACGATGAATTCAAAGCTTTTAGTGATGCTGATTGGAATAGGAATCTGTACTGGAGCTGGCTGTTTACGCTGCAGCCATTGTTAAAAGAGTACGGAACCGGGTATCCGACATTCATGCAGACTACCGCGTGGCAGGATAAGGAGCTCACCACTGCACTGGCTTCGTGGACTGAGCTACGGCATGATACCATACTGTATGCGAAGCAGAGCTATACGATGGCGGAAACCGGAATTCCGATGCCTACACCGGAGAAAAAAGTGGTTGGCTATGTCGAGCCTGTGCCTGAGTTTTACAACAGACTACTAGCGTTAACTCGGATGACCACTGACGGTTTGGACAGCATGAACGTTTTAGACGATGCATCAAAATATCGGTTAGAACATTTAGAAACGGTTTTAGAACGATTGGTTGATCTGTCGGAGCGGGAATTGGCAAATGAAGAATTAACAGCGGAGGATTACGAGTTCATAGAGAACTTCGGTGATGAACTGAACGCTGTTATAAGCGAGGTGGATGACAAAGCAAAGAAGACGACCATCGTTGCGGATGTACATACCGAGGGAAATACACGACAGGTACTGGAAGAAGGTGTCGGGTATGTTGATACAATTGTCGTTGCGTATAAGGTTCCTGACGGCAGGATTCTAATTGGCGCGGGGCCGGTGATGAGCTATTACGAATTTAAGCTGCCGATGCAAAACAGGCTTACAGACGAGCAATGGCGGGAGATGCTGAGCACGGAACCGCCAGAAAGACCGGAATGGTATGCTAACTTTGCAGCATGAGCTGCAAAAACGGGTGATTTCGGGACTCCGCAGGACAACGAGAATGATAAAATATAAAAAGGGCCGAACTATAACTTAAATAACCGAGGTGAAAAATATGAATAACACAATTGAAAATTTGACTAAGGCATTTATTGGTGTGAGCCAGGCAAGAAACCGGTACACATTCTATGCTAAAATCGCCAAGAAAGAAGGATTTGAACAGATTGCAGAGATTTTCCTAATTACCGCAGAGAATGAGAAAGAGCATGCCAAGAGACTGTTTGAACATATACAGGAGCTGAAGCAGAGGTTGGGCGGGAATTTGGAGGAGATAACAGTTGAGGCAGCAGCGCCAACAATTTACGGTGATACCGCCCAGAACTTGAAAGCGGCAATTGCGGGGGAGAATTATGAATATACCGAAATGTATCCGGAGTTTGCCAGGGTGGCGGAAGAAGAGGGTTTGCCTGAGATAGCCGAGAGATTAAAGGCATTTGCCAATGCCGAAGCGCATCATGGGGAGCGCTACAAGAAATTATTGAGAGAAGTAGAAGCTGGCACGGTTTTCAAAAAAGACGAAGAAGTTTGGTGGGTTTGCCGTGAATGTGGTTATCTCCATTTTGGAAGAGAACCACCAGAGATATGCCCTTCTTGTGACCACGAGAGAAGCTATTATCAAGTTAAATGCGAGGATTTCTGACGGTTTTCTTCTCTCGCTATCGCTCTTGCCTCTAACACGAAAACGTTGGTGACAACAGTACTCAGTGCAGTGTATGTGTTGCAAAACGGTTAAATTGATGGGGAGAGGTAAAAGGAAGGGGGAAAGGGGAATCGTGGAAAGGAGAGGTGCATCCATAGAGAGGTATATACGAAGTAAACTTCAGATATACCGAAGTTAGGCGAAATGGCGATTCGGAAAGGTGAAATATGACGGAGAAGATACCAAGCGTATTAACGGGAGTGTCAGGAGAATATTTCGTCGCCGCAGAATTGTCGCGACGAGGATATATTGCTTCAATAACATTGCGAAATACTAAAGGCATTGATGTTCTTGCCTCGAACCAAGACACGTCGAAGTCGGTAGGCATTCAAGTAAAGACTAATCATGGGAAAAGAAAAGCGTGGATATTGAACCAGAAAGCGGAAAACTATTTTGAAGAGAACCTCTTCTATATCTTTGTGAATCTGAAAGGAACAAATGAGAGGCCTGACTTTTATATCGTTCCAAGCAAAGTGGTAGCAGAGTATATCGAAAAGAGTCACAGAGAGTGGTTAAACACACCGGGCAAAAAAGGAAAACCGCACAAAGACAATCCTATGAGGATGTTCAAGGATGAAGAAGACCAATATTTAGAAAAGTGGGGGTCATTAGGATTATAGATGCTACTTCCGCTAACACGGGCTATACGACTACGCTTCGCTACGCTTCTCCCAAATCCAGCAAAGCGGGACTTCAGATACGCTCGGAACGTTAGCCGAAATGCCGCAAAATGTTCTTCATCGAGGTGGTAGATAATGGATGAACGAAAAGGCTATAAGCGGAAAGTATATGAACATCGAAAAGATCTTGCTGGAGAACACTCGCTAAGTGACATAGGACAGATAATACTACTTATTCTTTTTCTTACAGGCTTGCTAATTGATAAGCGGATCCTACATTTCTCACTGTTCTTGGCACAACTTTTTCCGTTTTATCTTAGGATACTTTTCTCACTACCTTTTCTTATTCTTGCGTTTCTTTTAGCCCGATCCGGTCTCAAAGCTGTTTTTGGTGAACAAAGAGAAGAGTTAGTTCTTATAAAATCAGGTGTATTTTCCATTGTACGCCATCCAATCTATTTGGGTGCCATATTATTGTATTTGGGATTCATCATTATTTCTTTATCCATTATTTCATTCTGTATATGGATTGTTATTATTCTGTTTTATTACTTTATTTCTCGATATGAAGAAAAGTTACTAATTGATAAACTTGGTTCTCAATATGAAGAATATATGAATGCAGTTCCGATGTTCATTCCGCGAATAAAAAGGAAATGACAGTTTATCTAACACAGCATATCGGGCTTCGTTTCATTCCGTTTAAATCGGGTGGCGGTCCAAAATACACCAAAATCGTACTTTACTTATCATGCACCTCCGAAGGAAGCTATTTATGTGACACCGTGTAATAACAGAGTGCATAGAATCATGCCACTAAAAAGCGAGTTGAAGGAGATTGAATGTCCAAAATGCTGGGTTACAATGAGCCAAGAGGAGGTTGAAGTCTTAGGCCCGAACATCATTATAGATATCTGCCCCGAGTGTGGAGGGATCTGGTTAGACCACGGGGAATTGAAGAAGCTGTTAAAAGATAGAAAACTATCGGATTATCTGACGAAGCATATCGGCACTCAGAGCAAGAGCAAACTGGTATGTGCCAGATGCGGGTGGTTAATGGATATCGAGCCAGCAGAAGATGTAGAGGTAGACGTCTGTTTGAAGTGCGGCGGTGTATGGCTTGATTACGGCGAGTTAGAGAAATTGAAGGATATATCGAAGGCAGGGTTTAAGGCTGATGAACTCGCAAAGGCTGAAGAGCGGTGGGAAGAGCTGGCACAAAAAGAGCGTGAATCGGTGCTTCTCGGGCTCTTCAATCGCTTATCACGAAGATGAGCGGTTTATCTTAATTCCTCGTCCTTCAACCTCTCTGCGATCTCGTTAATAACTGCTCTTAAATTGTCCTTATTATTATAATCTTCTAATAATTTCACCTCGCCTTTCTTCTTCTGCGCTTTAACCATCGAAATGAGGTTCTTCAGCGCCCGTTCTATATCGTCCACAATGCTCACCGTCGCATGCTTGGACGTTCTTGATACTGGATTCAAATCAATGGTTACCACCTTCTTCCCCATCGCGATAAGCGCCTCGCATCTATCTCCGTCTTCTAACGGTGCAAGAACTACGTCCGCACTGTAAATCCCTTCGTAGTCAACCCGTGCGCGTGCATGCTCTATCCCAGGTATCCTCGCATCTGCTTTAGCACCAAGCACGTTCGTGGCACCGTGCCGCTCCAAGTGCTCCTTTATCTTTATCACTCGCGCTTCCGTCCAATAAAAGATGTTCACCTCTAAGGGTGCGTTTAGTAGCTCGCCCAGTTCGCTCACCCTTTCAGGGACTAACGCAGCGACATTGCCATTCACCGAAATCACAAGCTTATTTGCGGTGAGCAATAAAGCAGCGGCAGCTTCCGTCGCTCTCATCGCAGCCGGTAATGTTCGCTCACCAATCAGATAGTCAAAAGCTTCACCACGACCGTGCGCGATCAAGCCTTGTTTGCTGGTTATCCCTGCTACTATGCCTGCTACGATCTTTTCCCGTTTCAATAACGATTTGTATCGAGGATGCGTTTCTGGAATTCGAAACATCATAAACCTTAAAACGGAGCTTTACAGAAGGATCGTTCCGATCGCTTATACCCTTTTTATGCTAATTTCGCGCTTCTTTGGCATTATCTGCCGCAGAATCTCTTTAAATTGCTCATCGGTTATCATGCTCTTCAGCCGTCCTGTCTGCGCCAATGCGATGAGCTGCGCTTCCAACTGGTCAGCCAATTCAGGCTTTGCCATGCGAATGGTATTCAACCGCTCTCTTGCCTCAGAGGTGAGAATCTGCCGGATAATATTCTTCTTTGCCTCTTCTATCTCCTGCCTCTTCTGTTCTGTTGCAGCAGCCCCTGCCTGTTCCTGCTGCATCTGCTCGTACTTCTGCCTTCTTATCGCCTCTAACTCTTCATCACCGGCCATTTTTAATACCTACCACTTTTTCCATTCTCTTCTAATCTATTTTTCATTCAGTTCCGCGTGCATATTCTTCAGTTCGTGCGCAGTGTTATCAAGAAACTTTTGCCCCTCAGGCGAGATCTTCCGTCCTCGTTTCGTCTTCGTCACATATCCCGCTTGTTCTAATTGCGAAAGCACCTCTCGTATTATCTTCCCTGACGCTTCTCTGAACCGTCCCTTCTTTGCCCCCCGGTTAACCCTTCCACCGTAATAGGTGCGCAGCCTTGCCACTCCTACCGGCCCATGTAAATAGATCTGCCGGAGCACAGAGGCGCATCTCACCCACCACCAGTCTTCATCCTGTGGTGGCAACTCTTTATTAGGCCCTCTTTTAACATCTAAGCCCCACTTTGGCAGAGAAATCGCTTTGTTCTTTTTTAATTTCCCGCCGACCTTCTTTACCAGTTTATCCGGTGGCACATCGTATACTGTCGTCATTTTATTTTATCCATTTATAGCAGTTATCCATTTATATGCCATCAAACACATAAAAGCTTATGTAATAAAAGTACGAAATGCTTGGTGAAATGTTTAGGTGAACGCATAAATGAATGTGAAAATCGGATTAGAATGTCATGCACAGCTTCTTACAAAGTCAAAATTATTTTGCCCGTGCTCTACGGACTATCATAGTGCCGAACCCAATACGCATGTCTGTGCTACGTGTTTGGGCTTACCGGGAGCGTTGCCCGCGGTAAATAGGCGTGCATTACGCTACGGCATAAAAATAGCGCTTGCATTAGGCTGCACCGTTCAACCAGAAACAATTTTCTACCGTAAGAATTATTATTATCCTGACCTTCCACGGGGCTTCCAGATTACGCAGTATGATTTTCCCATTGCGTTCCGCGGCTTAGTGCGAATAGAAAGCGACGGCGGTGATGGCGGTAAAGAGCGGGAAATACGGATAACACGGGTGCACATGGAGGAAGACCCGGGCAGGCTGGTTTATAAAGGAACGATAGACACTGCAACCTATGCGCTGGTTGATTACAACCGATCGGGAATGCCATTAGTGGAGATCGTGACCGAGCCGGACCTCAAGTCGCCGAAGGAGGCGCGGACATTCTTGAACAAGTTGAGGAGCATCCTGGAGTATTTGGACGTGTTTGACGGTGATTTAGAAGGCGCGATGCGCGTTGATGCGAATATATCAATTGAAGGCGGAGAGCGGGCGGAAGTAAAGAATATATCTTCGTTTAAAGGGGTGGAGAAGGCGTTATATTTCGAGATAACACGGCAGAGGAATTTATTGCGGCGTGGACTCACCGTTCAGCAGGAGACGAGGCATTACGATGAAGTGCGTGGCATCACGCTTTCCATGCGTACGAAAGAGTTTGAGCATGACTACCGCTATTTCCCGGAGCCTGACCTCGTGCCTATTCGCATTGAGAAGTATATAGAGGAGGTACGGCGGGAAATACCCGAACTCCCGGACGAGAAGAAGCTGCGATTCATCAAGCGGTATTCTATAACGAGGGAGCATGCGAATTCGCTCACGTTCGATATACATACCGCGGATTTTTACGAAGATGTTGCCTCAAAAATAGATCCGAAGTTAAGTGCCACGTGGATTGCAGACGTACTGAAGGGAGAGTTGAATTATCGCTCTATTTCAATGCGAGAGGCCGCAGAACAAATATCAGCCGATGATTTTGTCGCTATTTTGACGTATTTGAAAGAGGGTGCGATCGCAGAGCGAGGAGCGACGGAGATAATACGGGAGATGCTCGATCACGGCGGTAAGCCCGAGGAGATATTAACGAAGAAAGGATTGGCAATTATCGGTTCCGAAGCGATTGAAACGGCGATCGCTACCGTGATAACGGAGAATGAAGCTGCGGTTCAAGATTACCATGCGGGCAAGAAGGAAGCTTTGAATTTCTTAGTTGGACAGGTAATGAAGCTCACGCGAGGGACAGCAGATCCAAAAGAAGTTCGCACGATGCTCGAGGAAAAAATGGAGCAATAAAGGAACGAAGTTCGATATTTTTTAGATATGTAAAATACTGGCTTTAAATAATTCTATACCTCCATCTTTACCCAGCTCACGCCCGCCTCATCTTCCGTCACCCGCAGCACATATTCCATATAATCCCGCACATCCTCTATGTGTGTAATAAGAAATATCTGCCGGAACTTCTTTGAAAGCGCATTCAATGCCAGAATAATATTCCGTTTCCGAAACGCGTCCTGTGATCCGAAGATCTCATCGAGAATGATAAAATTCGTTTGGATCGCACTTCGTTCGGTAACCACGGCGGAAATCGCAAGTCGGAGGCAGAGATTTGCTAAATCCTCCTCACCGCCTGAGAACCGATTTAGCTCATACGGTGTCCCTTCGTCATAAATGAACACGTCGTAGTTCTCATCCAGCTCCATCGCGCTGTATTTACCATCCGTTAACCTTCTGAGCATCTCTGATGCGTAATCAGAGAGCATTGGACGAATCCTGCCGACCATATACACCTTAAAATCGTTCATGAGCTTTTCCAGCACACTCAGATACAGTATCTCTGTCTCCTCCTTCTCTTTCTCCGCCAATAACCGCTTCTGCTCCTCTATATCCGCCATTACTCGCTCTATGTCTCTGCACACGTTCTCGAACTCGTTTCGCTTTGCCAGAAGCTTTAACCGCGATTCGGTCAATTCCTCCTTCTTACGATCGTATTTCGCCTTCTTTGCCTCATATTCACGTTTATCAAATGCTAATTCCTCTACATGTCTTTGTAAGACCGATATAGCCTCAGACGTTGTGCGTTCCAAATCTCGTAACTTTTGCACGTTACTCTTCACGTCTCCAATCCGCCCTATCTCTGCTCGTAACCCGAGTATCTCCCTATAAACCACTTCAAGATTATTGAGTGTGGAAATAACATTTTTGTAAGCATCAGCATCAAATTCCACATCCCTGATGGGCGTCAAATCAGCTTTTATCAATTCCAACTCAGTTTTCCAACGCTCTAACTCACGTTCTTCATGCGCAATTCGCGTATCCACTGCGCGCTTCTCTATTACACGCTTATCCAGCTCTTTATCCTTCTGTATGAGCAATTCCTCCGCACGTTCCCGAGAAGCACGTTCCTCCTTCTTCTGTTTGTACTCGTTAAAAATCGAATGAATGCTTTCTCTTTTTGTTTGTAGCTCTTCATGTAGCTTCGTTAGTAACCATTCATAATGTGATCCTAATTTCCGTTCGCACAAGGGACATTCGCCCTCAGAGCCCAACTCCTCTATTCTCTTCTTCTTCCTGGTGCGCTCCTCTATCTCCTTCTTAGTCTGTACGACTTGAGATTTAAAAGCGCCGAGCGAAGCATGTATACGCTCCTTTTGTTTCTGTACCACTTCGATCTCACGCTTTACCGCGTTCACCTGCTCCTCTACGCCTTCTAATTCTGCTCGCTGCTCCTTCAAACCATTTAAATTATCATCACGTTTCTGCAGCTCCAACGAAGTTTTCTTTTCTCGTTTTACTAACTCCAGCTTTCGCTGATAGTTCTCTCGCAGCGCATCAAGCTGCTCCTTCTTCTCTCGAAACTGGAAATAGCGTGTTTCTTTATCTGCAATCTCTTCAAGTCGTTCTTTCTTTACGAGCAAATCTGCAAGCTCTTTCTCTTTCTCCTCCTTCCTATTCCTCACATTCTCCAGGTCACTTCGCCGCTCGCTCAGCTTACCGCTCAACGCTACGTAGTTCTCATAGTTCCTCGTGCCGATTTCCAATTCTTCTTTCGCGGCCTCTGCCTCCTTCTCTTTAATGCTCGTAGCGGCTTCTATCTCTTTGATAATCGGTAAAACCCCCTCTTGCGTTCTCCCCAGTTCTTCCTGCTTACTGCTCAGCACGTCTATCTTCTTCCTGCCCTCTTTATCCACGGTCGCCGCTTTTATACCCTCTATCCTCTTTTCGTTATCGCGTTTATCCTCTCTTATCGTCTGTATACTCTTCTCTATCCGTTCTATACCGAGCATTCGAAGCACAAGCTTCTTTCGCTCCGCAGCTTTCATAATAGAGAGCGCATTCAGCTCTTTCTGCCGTGCGAAGACCGACGTGAAAAAGGACAGGTAATCCATGCCGATTTTCTCCGTTATCACCGCGGTAACCTCATCGGAATTGTTCGTTATGGGCTTACCATTGATCATGAGACTTGCTTTTGGCATTAAATTCTTGCCTACCATCTCTCGTACTACGTTATACCCGTCACCTTCCAGCTCGAATTCCAGGGCTACACGGCACGGCTCATGAGGCGATGCACCGTTCCGTTTTATCAGTTCCTTTGTTGTCCGCGCCGCATGATGACCGAACAGAACCCAGCCTATCGCCTCTATTAAAGTCGTTTTTCCCACTCCGTTCAGACCGATAATGCCTATAACACCATCCGGGAACTCAACATACGCATCCTTATACTTTCGGTAATTCCTCAACGTGAGCGTTTTTAATAGCATTTCACCATGATGTATATACTTAACGCCTTACTATTTTTCAGCATATACATTTATCCTTCTAAACGTTTCAAAATAAGTTCCGTCTCGTTTTTTTGTTCTCCCTACCAATCCTTCGACAACGGCGTCCCTGAAAGGTCTCTTCACGTCTTCCGGAAGCACCGCGATAAAGGGCACAAGACCAGCCTCTTCTACCATCCTAATCATTGATTCTTCATCTGGGAAATAACGGTCTTTGTTCTCTTTCCAGACTTTGTAATTCCTGAATTCGGTATGCGAAAGTAATGCTCCATACTCTTCGGGTTTGGGCATATACCACGGCCATCGAAAATCTTTAAAATAGGGTACGTACGCTGGCAGTTCCATAACGCCTCTGACTACCTCAATAAAATTAGAAACGTTCCCCGCACCTCCAAATTGCGCACGCAAAAAACCACGCTGTTTTAAGGCACTATAAATCTTCTTCAGAAGTTTTTCATGGTCTAACATCCAGTGAAGAGCTGCATTTGAGAATACAACATCAAATTCAGCTTCAAATGCCATTTCAGTTATGTCAAGAAGCTTGAGTTCCATATTCTCGGTTTTATGTGCTTTTGCCGCTTCAAGCATTGACGGCGAACTGTCAACGCCTACAACTCGTCCTTGGGGGACTCGTTCCGCAAGTTCTTTTGTTATTGCGCCGTTGCCACAGCCGAGATCGAGAATGGTCTCATTTCCTTTCAAATTCAATTCTTCAGCGAGCTTAGTACCCCATTCTCTCTGGCACTGAGAGGATTTTTCATACTTCTTGCCATCAAATGGATATTCGGTTTTCATATCCGTTTATCCCTCATTTATATTTATGCTATCTATCTCCTTATCCAATCTCTCACTCCTTCCGGTTACTAAAAAGTCCTCAATGGCTTTGGCAATATTATCTCCTACGCCGGGAATCTCTTCCAATTTTCCTTTCCTAAAAATATCCCTTATGCTTTCGTTCAAGTTTTCTATCGCATTCGAAGCTTTATGATACGCCCATGCGGAATATGGATTTGCCGATTTAAACTCTTTGAAAAAAGCCATTTGCAATAAAAGAGTGGCTACTTCAAAATTATCTCTCTCATAGCCCTCTGTCGGTATCAAAGTTTTCTGTTTCGAGTCTCTTTCAAAACTCGGTGGCTCGATATAATTCTTTATCCCATATTTATTGCAGAACTCAAATGCACATCTATTCAACTGCGCGATGTAATCCCGTGGAGGGCTCTCCTGCTCACCGTATAAGTTCTCATATTTTTCCACAAATTCTGGAAAATCTTTCGTTAATAATTCTAAGAATCTTATGCGTTGATTGCTCCTCAAGGTCATTCCTGCACCAATCAAAATATATTCTGCACACCCGGATGCTCTTTTAATCACCACTTCAATATTCTCCGGGCCATCCAAAAGATACGGTACAATGGGTGTACAGTTGACGCCTGCGTGTATTCCTGCTTCATTTAATTTCTTAACGGCTTCTAACCTCCTTTCCGGAGAAGGGGCAAACGGTTCCAGGTAACAACTTCTTATCGAAGGTTATAATTGTTAAGGAAACATTACACCACGTCTGTCTCGCTATTTCTCGCAGTAAATCAATGTCTCTCAAAACCAAATCGCTCTTCGTGCCAATATGAACAGGAAACTCATGTTCCGCTAATATCTCCAATATCTTTCTTGTTAGCTCGTATTTCTTCTCTGCGGGCTGGTAAGGGTCGGTAACTCCTGACATCGCTACAACGTCCGGCTTATACTTTTTAACCTCCTTCCTTAAGACTTCAGGAGCATTCGTTTTTACATAGACGATTCTTGAAAAATCCTTGTAATCTTTATGCACGAGATACTTTTCGGTGAGGGCATCGCAATAGTTGCATGCAAACTGGCAGCCGCGATAAGGATTGAGATTGTAACGGTTCCAGAACCAATTGTCCCTATACTTCTGTCTTTGTAGAACGCTCTTTGCTTCGATTTCAACGTATTTTACCATATTATCTTTGCGTTTTATTCTATCTTTTGATCAGGGTTTATTGTGGAGTATATTTCTTCCACCTTTACCACCACTGCAGCTTTCGCCTATTATCGCGTCTTTTTTGGATTTCGGGTGCATTCTCAAATACCTTTCCCTCGGCGAAGATTTTTGCTTTTCCTTTAAGTTGATATGCTTTGAAATCCTCCATTACTTCAACAGCTATGGCAACTTGAGGATTTCCCTCTAAATTATTCCTCGTCTTGTCCATTAGAGTGTCAACGATCAACACTTCATCATCACTTATAACTTCAACATAACCAATAGGAACCACATTCGGCTTTCCATCCTTGGTTGAAGTCGCAAAATGAACCCTTGGAGTTCTTGCCTTTTCGTTTATCGTCTCCTTTATTTCAACAGGCATTTTCATGGTAGCATCACCCCTTTAGATCAATTCCCAAATTTAAAAACAGTTTCTGGATAATCGCTTTCAATATTTTTGCCCTTGATTTCATATCAGAATCTGAGATTTTATTGCTCATAATTTTTCCCCTCGCCTCTTCTATTGCATTATTAATTACCTCAACCGGCAATACTGTACACACCTTGCAATAAAAACTCATTGACCGCCCGTCATTGTAATTATCCAGTAGATTTTCTACCAACAATCTCCTTTCTCTTTGACCCTTTAGCCAGTTGTCAAATCCCAACTTTTTAATTTCATCTAAATTTTCTTGAGCAGTTTTCAGGTCTTCTGGGTACTTAGCCAATCTTCTTTCATATCTTTCGCATGGATACTCACTGCAGTCAGCACAAGTCCCGAACCCGTATTTTTTCACGCAGCAATTCCAGATAGAACACCATGAATGCATCTCAGTCACTTTACAACCAATGCATCTGCTCTTTGCTCTTGACTGATATCTGGTACATAAACCACAGTATATGCCGCATGCACCAATAAGGTCATTTTTTGTTTGACTCATTTTGCTATTCTTTTAGTTTTTCATAAATCACAGCAAGTATTATGCATAATATTGCAATCTCTATATAACCTGTGATGAGGCTTGTAATTACCAATCTCAAGGGGATATTATACATGACAATGCTCGAAAAGGACATCATTACAACTCTGAAAAGACCAACAATTAGCCCATAGTACAAACCTTTTTTCCATCCAAATCCTGATATTCCATTGTAAATAATCACATAGACCGCAACGAGAATAAAACCGTTGATCAAATCAAAAAAGAGTCCGGCTAAAATATTTGGTGGTGTTTTCCAGATTGGTAAATCAGAATAGGGAGCAAATATTGGACTTGTTGATATTACAATGAGCATGTCGAATATTATGAATAAAACACCCATTACCATGCTACATGCCAAGATTTTTTTCGTTTTCTCCATATCTTTACATGTGTATTATCTTATCTACTTATACTAGCTAATATTTCCGTCTGCTTTTCTTCGGGCAACTTTTTCATTCCGTCCTTTATTATCCATCTCGCATCCTTGGTTGGATTTGCTTTTGCCCATCTTGTTAAAAACTCTGCAACACCATCAGGATTCTTCTTCGTTATTTCTCGCAAAACCC
>JAUXGS010000106.1 GCA_030621945.1 Methanosarcinales archaeon
AACTTTATCGTGGCAGATGAATCAGCGAAAATAATAAAGGTTACGCCTTCGGGAACTATGTCAATCATTGCAAGTGGGCACCCTTATTCACTCCGTTTGGAATAGATATTGATAGTTCCGGGAACTACATCGTTGCTGATCCAACTGCGAATGCCATATCCAGGGTGACACCTGCGGGTTCTGTTACTACGGTGGCAAGCGGCGGACTTATAAATTTGCCCTAGGATGTAAGGGTTGATAGCGATGGAAACTACATAGTTGTAAATGCAGGCAACAACAGCATAGTAAAGGTAACGCCAGGGGGAACAGTTTCTTCTGTAATATCTCCTATTCCCAATGCAAACACGACTGTCGGCTTAGCCATAGATACCAATGGAAATTATTTGGTTGCTGATCAGGGGCGTCCAGCTATTTACGTGGTTACACCTTCGGGGAGTTCTGGCGAGTTCCTGGTCGGTTCGCCTTTAGTTGCACCTGTTTCAATAACGCAACAGCCACTTCCGGCAGCACCAGCACCAGTCCCAGCACTAACGCCAATTGGACTAATAGCACTTGTCGGCTTGCTTTCGGTTGTGTTGGCAATGAGCGTAAGAAGGAAAGAGAGGTCATAAGGGCTTACGCCCTTTATTTTTTTATTCTATCCAATTAAGTATAACTGAGTTTTAGCGATTACAGTAAAAGATTGTTAAACAAATCCCAAGAGCATCGCGATCCCCAGTGCAAGCATCACCAAGCCCCCTATTAGCTTCATGTACTTCCTCTTACCCTTACGCCATTCTTCGACGTCTTCTGGTGAGGTTTCTTTATAGACTACGGCAAGAATTACGAACAAAGGTAAGGTATAGAGTAGGTTATAGAGTAAAAGATAAAGAGCCGTTTTTGACTGGGCATCGGCAATCAAATCCAGCATTGTTAGGTAAAGGGGGCCGGTACATGGGAGTCCCGCAATGGTGGCAAAGAATCCTAAGAGCACAGCACCGGGTATTGATGCACATCGTGCAAGTTTGCCGAGTTTTGGTTTCATAAAAGTAGGGATTACTAATGTTGGCTTCTCACGCCAAAAGTCCAGGATATTTATGATGCCTGCTGGTATGGCTATCACGATTACCATAGCCTTAATGATCGGAGCCATGCCTGATGAAATGAGGTAAAAGCCCACAATACCAAACCCAACGACTAAATGCGTGACAAAAACACTTGCAATGAATGCCAGACCCACATAGAGAACGCTTCGCTTCGATTTCACAAGGAGCAGGGATGCAAGCAAAACGATCAAAACCGCGAACCCGCACGGGTTGATACCTTCCACTAATGCCGTTCCGATAAGCATGAGCAGCAGTGGAGATTGTTGACCTTCCTGTTCCTTTATAATTGAAAGCGGATCGGAGCATTCGTTTTGCAAGCAGAACTCTATTTCCGTTTCAAGCTTCTCTTCTGTCAGTTCATAGCCGATTAAGGACTTATTACCAATGAAAGCAGCGGGTATGTCCACTGCTGGGGGATTATAAGCTTGAATAAATGCGTTAAAAAGTTCGCTGTTCGTTGCATTGTAAGAGATTTCAAATTTATGAACTTCAATTTCCGGGAACTTCTCTTCAAGCTCCTCTATCAAGACCGTAACCTCTTTGCAGTGCGAGCATTCCTCTCCATAAAAATAATACAGCGATACGGAACTCTGTGCATCGGCAATAGGAATAAAAAAGAGAGCAGCAAGAAGGATAAACAGAACAAAAAAGGATAGTAAGGATGACGATGCTGCCTCATAGGCACGCAAATTCTTGACTCGACACATCTTTTTACCTCTTTTATCTCTTACTTTATTTGCCTTACATATGTAAAGTAAAAATCACGCGATAGTATTCTGCCATCACAAATTAAATGATCTGGGACTTTATATTACAAATTTCAATTAATTATCGTTAGAAAGTAGCAGGTATGTGATGAAATGCTCGAAAAGGTGAAAGAAGTAATAGAGAAGGAGATAAGACCGCTCTTAGCGCTGGAAGGTGGTGATATAGAACTGGTGAGCGTGGAAGACGGAGTAGTGAAGGTGCGATTGACTGGTGCGTGTGCCGGAAGTGAAGTCGGTAGTTTCGGCAAATAACCAAAGGGCACAGTGGGCGGATATGATGTGCCGGTGAATGAAAATGGTGAAATGCGAATTATGTGGGACGGAAACGGATGCTGCGCAAAATGTACGGGCGAATGATGTGCCGAGACTGCTATGAGTACTATAAGGCGTATGATGAGAGATGTTCCAGGGGATGCTGCTGCGGTAGGTGAAGCAGAATTAGCGCGATACGCGAGACAAATAAAGATATTTGGAGAAGAGGGTCAGAAGAAGCTTAAAAAAGCGAAGATTACAATTGCTGGCGCTGGTGGGCTCGGTTCTGCATCCGCAGCATATTTAACGGTTGCTGGAGTTGGGAGGATACGGATCGTTGATGATGATGTGGTAGAGTTGAGCAATTTGAACCGCCAGATACTGCATTGGGAGAAGGACATAGGTAAGAAGAAGACGGAATCGTTTGAGGAGAAGCTCTCGCAGATGAATTCCGAGGTGGAAGTAACGGTGCTGAGTCAGCGAATAGATGAAGATAACGTTGCGGAGATCGTCAAAGATTCTGATGCGATAGTAGATGCGATGGACAACTTTCAAACGAGATACATACTCAACCGGGTAGCGTTACAGAAGGAAATCCCTTTTTTCCATGGTGGTGTGTATGGATTTGAAGGGCAGGTGACCACGATAATT
Source organism: Methanosarcinales archaeon (assembly GCA_030621945.1). Lineage (GTDB taxonomy): Archaea > Halobacteriota > Syntropharchaeia > Alkanophagales > Methanospirareceae > JACGMN01. The sequence goes on from JAUXGS010000106.1 coordinate 2,756, forward strand.
CCCGGGAAGACCGCTTGTTTAAGATGCATATTCCCGGAAGAGCAGCCTCCGGAAACGTTCCCGGTAATAGGTGCTACATGTGGTGTTATAGGCTGCATTCAAGCAACAGAGGTGGTGAAATATATAGTAGGCGTGGGAGAGCTGTTGACAAATAGACTTCTGGTCTGGGATGGCATGGATACAAGGATGGAGGAGTTTGTGGTTGAGAGGAACCCGACGTGTGAGGATTGTGCTGGTTTAATATCTTAGGGCGGTACAGCTATTTAACAAAATGAAACTCAAATCATGCATCAAGGGCTATAAGAAGGGCACGCATCGCGCAGTTCCCCCTGAGGAGACTTTTACGCGCGTAGATCCAAAGATGCCCGCCGCTGGTGTTACACGCGTTGCGGACATAACAGAACTTGATAGGATAGGGATACCAGTATTCTCAAGCATACGACCCTCTGCAGAGGGCGGTGCAATATCAGTGTATAATGGTAAAGGAACGACAGCAGATGAAGCGAGAGTTTCTGCAATGATGGAAGCGATAGAACGATACTCCGCGGAAGTCAGGGACAGCGAGCTTTTAGTGGATAGTTATTCAGGGCTTAGCGAGAAGGAGAACGTGTTAAACCCCAAAGAATTGATTCTTCCTGATTATGTGAGGGAGATCGAGGATGTTCGTATTCCGTGGGTGGAAGGTTATGAGTTGATGAAAGAGGAGGAGATATATGTGCCTGCAAATGCGGTATTCCATCCATTACCATCGCGATACGATAGGGTCAGACTGTTCCGGACGAATACGAACGGATTGGCAGGCGGTAACGAGCTGGAAGAAGCGATTTTTCACGGGCTTGCGGAAGTGATCGAACGCGATGCATGGTCGTTGGTGGAAATAACGAAGAATACCGGCCCTTATGTGAGAATAGACGGGGGGGAAATCCGTAACCTCATGGATAAATTCCTGGATGCTGATGTTTCAGTGCTTATACGGGATATAACAAGTGACATCTGCGTGCCGACCTTCGCGGCCGTTTCGGATGACATGATGTTGAGGGACCCAACACTGCTCACTATTGGGATGGGTACACATACGAATGCGAGCGTTGCGATAAAGAGGGCGGTTACAGAGGTTGCACAGAGCAGACTCACGCAGATACATGGTGCGAGAGAAGATACCACGACCGCGGACGTAAGAAGGATAATGGGGTACGAGTGGATGCGAAAGCAGAACGAGCAGTGGTTTGAAATATCGAAGGAGGAAGATTTAGAGAGCGTGGAATCCTTTTCCGTGGATAATGACGATTTCCTCGATGATATAAAACACGTAATGGCATGGTTAAACGCAGGGGGATTAGAGCGGGTGATCGTGGTGGACTTGACGAGAGAGGAGATAGGCGTGCCCGTGGTGCGGGTAATCGTGCCGGGATTGGAGATGTACGGTGTTGATGGTGAACGGATAGGTGGGAGGTGCAGGAATGCAAGAAAGAAAAGTAGTCGTGTTCCTGGGACCGAGTCTTGATACGGAAAGTGCAAAGAATATATTGAATGCTGATTATAGACCGCCTGCGAGTCGGGGAGATATTTTCAAGGCTGTACAAGAAGGAGCGGGGATAATTGGATTGATAGATGGCGTTTTCTTTCAAGCCTGTGCAATAGCGCATCGTGAGATACTGTACGCGTTGGAAGAAGGCGTGAAAGTGATAGGTGCTTCGAGCATGGGCGCTTTGAGAGCTTCTGAACTTGATGTTTATGGTATGGAGGGTGTTGGCAAGGTATATGGACTTTATAAGGAAGGAGAGCTGGTTTCGGACGATGAGGTTGCATTACTTTTTGATCCAGAGACATTTAAGCCGGTATCCGAACCGTTGGTGAATATACGGC
>JAUXGS010000157.1 GCA_030621945.1 Methanosarcinales archaeon
ATAGCTTTAGCAGCTTTTTTTGTCTGCTCCGCCTCTTTTCCGATAAGCGTACCCTCGTCCTCTGGATTGAACACATTTTTCACCCGTATCGGTATTTCTTTCTTCATTACTGGCTCTATTGCCCTTGGATGAAGGACAGAAGCACCGAAGTAAGATAATTCCATTGCCTCTATATATGAAATATACGGTATCTTTCGTGCATTCTTTATTATTTTGGGATCTGCACTCATGATTCCCTCGGTCTCCTTCCAGAGCCAGATCTCATCGGCATCTATCGCAGTTCCAATTATGGTGGCAGTGTAGTCAGAGCCACCCCTACCGAAAGTTGTTATCGTACCTTTCTTCGTTTCCCCGATGAATCCCGTTACAACTGGTATTTTATTCTCCAATAACGGTATAAGTCTCTCCTTTATCTCTCGCTCTGCACTCAGGGTTAATTGTGCATTGCCGTAATCCTCATTCGTTATTAGCCCTGCTTCACCACCTGTAAGGTGCACCGCCTCCATTCCTGCTGATTGGAACGAGCCAGCCAGAATAGGAGCCGCCAATCTTTCGCCAAAAGAGCCGATATAGTCCAATGACCTTGGTGTTAATTCGCCAAGAAGGCATATACCGGTCAAAGCTTTCTCCATTTCTGCTAATCTCTCTCTTAGTTCCTCTTTTACTTTTTCCAGCTCATTTTTGTCGTCTATTGCCTCTGAAGCCGTTAACTCATGTATCTTTAATAACTCCTCCACGAATTCTTTTGCCTTTTCCGTATTTCCTTCCTGTGCTACTCTATTCGCATTATCCAGGAGCGTGTCGGTGACCGTAGAAATTGCGGAGGTTACTATGACTATTTCGTTTTTTTCTTCCTTCTCCTTTCCCTTTTCCCTTACTCCCTCTTCTTTGAATCTCTTTATCAAATGTGCCACGGTCTTTATCTTTTCACCTGTTGCGACCGCTCTTCCTCCGAACTTCATTATCACTCTCATTATCTTCTTGCTTCCTCCTCTTCACCTTTAATCTTCGCCTCTTGCTCTTCTCGTCTACTATGTTAACAGTTCCGAAAAGATTTATATGCGAGGATTTAAAAGTTACGTAAAGGTTGGTATAGATTAGTTTATAGTCCAACGTGTAAAAAAAGCGAGGTAAGTATAAATAAAATGGCAGGACAATTAGGTGGAGTTCCGATATTAGTATTGCGGGAAGGTGGCGAAAGAGCAAGTGGGAGAGATGCACAGACTGCGAATATAAATGCAGCGAAAGCAGTTGCTGACGCGGTTCGTACCACATTGGGGCCAAAGGGAATGGATAAAATGCTTGTGGATTCCCTTGGCGATGTGGTTATAACAAACGATGGTGCGACGATCCTCAAGGAGATGGACATAGAGAGTCCGGCAGCGAAGATGATGGTGGAAGTTGCGAAGACAGTGGACGCGGAAGCTGGGGACGGCACGACAACGTCTGTGGTCCTTGGTGGCGAACTGCTGAAGAAGGCAGAAGACCTCTTGGAGCAGGAATTGCACCCTTCGGTCATCGCATTAGGCTACAGACTTGCATCGGAGCAAGCGATAAAGGTGCTGGATTCAATCGCAATTGATATCGCGATAGAGGATGAGGAAGAGCTGAAGAAAGTAGCACAAACAGCAATAACAGGTAAATCGGCGGAGGCGTCTCGTGAGTTCCTCTCTGAAATTGCGATTAAAGCGGTTAAAGCAATAACAGAAGAAGACTCGAAAGGCAAGAAAGTGGTTGACGTGGATAATATCAGCGTGGAGAAGAAAGTGGGCGGACGAATGAGCGAGACCGAGTTGGTGCAGGGCATGGCATTAGACAAAGAGGTCGTGCATCCCGGAATGCCGAGGAAGATAAAGAATGCGAAAATAGCGTTGATTAATGCATCGCTTGAGGTAAAGAAGACAGAGACGAGTGCGGAAGTAAAGATACGGACGTCGGATCAGCTCAAGAGCTTCCTTGCGGAAGAGGAGCGGATGATGCGGCGGCTCGCGGAGCGAATAAAGGAAAGCGGTGCGAATGTCGTGATATGCCAGAAAGGGATAGACGATGTCGTGCAACATTATCTTGCGAAGGAAGGTATTATGGCGATACGAAGGTCGAAGAAGAGCGATTTGGAGAAGTTAGAGAAAGCAACGGGCGGTAATATCGTGAGTACGGTGGAGGAGATGACGGAAATTGATTTAGGGCACGCGGGCCTGGTAGAGGAGCGAAAGATTTCAGGGGATAAGATGCTGTTCATAGAGCAATGTAAGAACCCGCATGCAGTGTCCATTGTGATACGGGGCGGAACAGAACATGTGGTAGATGAAGTTGAGCGGTCGTTGCATGATGTACTTCGTGTGGTAGGGAGCATAATAGAGGACGGAAAAGCGGTTGCAGGTGGTGGCGCAGTGGAGACAGAATTAGCATTGAAAATAAGGGACTATGGTGCGTCGCTCAAAGGAAGAGAGCAATTAGCGGTAGAGAAATTCGCAGAGGCAATGGAAATCATACCGCGAACCTTGGCGGAGAATTCGGGACTCGATCCCATAGACAAGTTGGTCGCGTTGAAAGCGGCACATGAGCGTGGCGAGAAGAATGCTGGTTTGAACGTTTACACCGGAAAAATCGTTGACATGCGTGCGAATAACGTGATAGAGCCGCTAAGGACAAAGCGACAATCGGTGCGATCAGCAGTAGATGCCGCAATATTGATTCTCAAGATAGATGATGTGATTGCGTCGAAGAAAGGGGCAGCACCTCCACCCGGAGCAGGCGGAATGCCACCGGGCGGGATGCCAGGCGGAGGAATGTACTAATCTTGTAATTGTACGTTCGTTCACAACGCAGATTCAATCGAATCGAACATAAGAACACAGAGAATAGAAAGAGAACAGAAGTTCTGTTCTCTGATCTGTATTTTTTAATTTCTATTTATATTTTTATTTTTGTGATTACACGAGTTTTCTCGATGTATCTTATCGAATATACGCCGGAACTCGAATGGCGGTGGGGGATACCCTATCGTCTGGCTGGTGATGTGTGCTATACTCACAATAGTCCTTTACTTCAAAAGGAGGATGTGGTTGTGAATGCGTGTTATGATAACCTATCTTATGAATTAAGGTATACACTTATCGTCTATTATTACCACCAAATGATAATCAATTGGGGATAAATATGGTTGGGATAGATAAGAAAAAGATAGCAAGAAATAGGGCCATTTTCAGATTGGCAAAATTTGTTGAAGAATATTTGTACGATACAGATTGGACACTTATCGCCAAAATGTGGGGAGTTATTCATTTGTTGGATGAGCCAAGACATGAACGCGTAAGAAGAGCTCAATCAT
>JAUXGS010000192.1 GCA_030621945.1 Methanosarcinales archaeon
CCTGGAAGTTCCGCATTACCTTGTCCTACCTGTGGCGGGTGGGGATACACTAAGTGATAAGAACCTATAACTGAATCGTTAATCAAATTCGCACCGCTATTTCCACTTCCACATCACAACACCTTCAGCAACCTTCGGCAGGAAGCGTGTGGACTTTTGTGGAAATCCTTTCTTCTCCACTTGTGCCTTGTATTCCACATCGGCCATCCGCAGCGATTTAAGAAAGAACGCAACACTGTACGCTTCCTTATCCACCTTCTCGATTGCCTCCAGTGCACTGGAAGTGAAAACAATATCCTCGGGGTTGCCAATAAGCGTTGGCTCGATAAGCCACTCATGCAAGCTTATTACATCCAGCCCAACCCGTTCGCCTCTATCCGCCGCCAATTTCCTTATCCGCTGCTCATCTGCTCGCAGCACATAGTAATTCTCGCCGTCATACATGCCGAATCTAACATCAAATTCATTGTCGCATTCGTTGAGCTTCGAATAAATAACTGCGTTTTCCGTTTGCTTATCGTAACGTTCTACGACAAAATTTTCTTTTATCCTCGTCCGTAAATCGTCCATGCGACATTGTTTCACACATCTGTGCCAGGGCAGTAATAAAAGCGCTCTGTCACCACCTTCTACAAGCATCATCAGTGTGTACGCCGTCCCATCCTCTTGATCTTTACTCAACTGATAAGCAGCGGTGTATCGGTGATGCCCATCAAGAATCATGATCTTTTTGTCACGCATGAGCTGCTGAATTTTAGCAATAATTTCCGCATCTGAAATTTCCCAAAGCAGGTGGCGAGCACCTTGTAACTCCACATCCAGAATTGGCTTTCGCTGCTCCTCTATCTTCAAATTCGGTCTGCGAAATCCCAAGTAATCTTCAAAGATGTGGTTTATAGCATGGTCCGGCATGTTATATTCCGCAACAACCGGCGAGAAATTCATGCCACATGCTTTCATCAAATGGTATCGCTCTCGCATCTTCGCCTCAAAAGTCTTCTCATGTCCTAATACGCTGTGTTCGTTGAGTTTAGCGACTTCCACCAGTGCCACCAAGCCAAAAGCGAAATATATCTCCCTTCTATCCTCTTCCGGGATTTGCTCCAAAATCGCTTCCGATAGTCTGTATCTAACCCCATAGATATAGAATGAGAGTTTTCCAAACTCGGTTAAAATCCTATCAGTGAGAAAGCGCTCTAAACTACTTTTCGCATAATCTACAAATTCGTTTTCTGCTTCACCCTCTTTTCTCGTGGTAAAGTGGATTACATTGTCCTTCGTAGCCGCATAATGTTCGTACTGGTACGCGTCAATGGTATCGTAAACAGGGCATACCAGTTCAGCTCTGCTTTTCAGGTTCGGGTTCAGTATCGTCGCCTTGAAGGGTTTTATATTAACCATGAGTTTTGTAATCAACCTAATGTTTTATATACACCACTATTATTTATCGGTGATGGCAGTGAGGGAGTTTACCGCCAAACAAAAGGGTCTAATTTATATATGTATATCAAACCATATATAAAAACCATGGTGGCTACCAGTGTAAAAAATAAGTCGGTAGTAGAAGCAGATACCAAAGCGGTTGGTACTAAATTAACGCTGAGAGAGATCAGAGAAATCCAAGGACTCATAGAAGCAAATATGTATATCAGTATTTCAGACTTTGTAAGAGAGGCTATAAGGGACAAGCTGCGTGCTATAAAGGTTGTTAAGGCGCGTGATATTACTTATGAAGAGGCGAAGAAGGAAGTGTTGGGTTATTATCGATCATACAAAGAGGCGTATCCACATGAAGTTGCTGATGATTTAGAACTGGACTACGACCTTGTCTGGAAGATAACCGAGGAGTTAAAAGAAGAAAAAAGGCTTGAGGTGGTCGAATGAAGACCTATACCGGGGAGGGAGATACAATTGTCGGTGACATTTTGGTCGGAGAAGCGAGGAGTATCTCTAAGCCTCGTGTGATCATAAAGACGGGTAAGCATAAAGCACAAAGGATAATCCTAAGAGAGAATGCACGATGTAGGATAGAGAAGAAATTACGTTTCATAAGATAGATAAAACACAAACTTTTCTTTTAATCGCACATCTTTTCCTTATCCGCCTCAGCCATCACCTTTAGGAAGAATGGGTTTCATGATCCTTATAGCATATAAGACTGGGAAAGTATTCCCCGTTAGAATGATAGCTGATTTTGAAATAATATAGGGATTGTTTTTAACGCGTGTAATCATCGTCTCATCTGCTTTAAGTCGTTCCGCGATGAGCGGAGATTTTGTTCACAGTTGCTCGTGCAGTCTAACCGCATAAATAATGATTTATCTATCAAAACTTAGTTACTTAGATATAACAGTCGAGGAGTTACGTAAGTTATGGGAACGGTTGAAAAAGTTAAATGGATGCAATTGCCACGGGATGTCTTGATCGGACATGATGTTTTGCAGGAGATAGGCACGATCTGCAAGCACTTAGAGGTAGGTAAAAGGGCGATTATCGTTGCTGATAGCCGCACGAGAAAGATAGCTGGA
>JAUXGS010000073.1 GCA_030621945.1 Methanosarcinales archaeon
CAATAAGTTCCCGGAAGATTGGTCGATCTCGAAATTAAAGGAATAACTGCAGATTAAGAGAAGATAGTAAAGTACTGGGAAGCGAAGTTAGATATTTAACCTGCATCGAAGAAGCGTTATAGTTGTCAGGCTTAACCTAAACCATCCTCCCCGGAAGATAAAAGAAAATAGCCGCCAGTATCATCAACACTATCGCTAAAATCATTACTACTTTCAACGCGCCAACGTCAGTGCCAAATATGAGGGGTATAGGCCCGATCATAATGACGCCACCGCCTCGCACGCCTGCTTCTGGCTTTTCCATGCCGCCGCTTCCGGTCTTCCAGGACTGATATGCCATGCTGAATACCCCTGCGAGGATGACCAGCATTCCTATGAGCACAATCAAGAACCCAACGGTAAGTAGTTTCATTGGCTTTTATTTAGCTTCTTATTATATCTTTTGTCATCACGCTTGTTATTTTAATTAAAAGCGGAGGTTGGAAGAATGGTGGAACTCTGTAAATTCCCGTACATAAATGAGACGGCGGAGAATGTGCAAAGCATCAGCGAAGAAGAAGTCAGAAGCCTGCTCGATAATTTGAGGGACGCCGAGTGTCTAATTCTCGCAGCAGAGGGGCGGTCTAAAGCCGCTCTTCACATAGGAATCGGGCAGATAAGAAGAGAAGTGAAATTAGTAGAAGACCTCGATTTCCCGGGGCGGAACCTGCTGGAAGCGGTACCGGTACTCAAGAAGCAATACGATAAAATCGCCTTGGTTATCAATTCGAGCAGTGGAAACACCACCACGCCAAAAGAAACCGCAAAAGACCTGGCGGATTATATCAACAAGAGAGACAGTAATAAGCAGTTTTCCATAGATGTTGTCACTTCCAAACCCAGGTCTTCGATAGGAAAGATCGGTAAAAAATATGGAACGATGCTAACACTAAGCGGCCCTAAAAGTAAAGCCAAAACTATGGATTGGGTTCTCAAAAAAGGAATAATGAATGACGTCTATGAGCTGGGGAGTATGGTGTTATTCCAAAAGATCAAAGAAGCGCTAAACGAAGGAAAAGACCATCTTTGGGTAATGGAAGAGATAAACAAGGAGATGGAAGCGGTGGGAAGAATGATTGATCAGTACGTTGATTCCGCGGTCTACCAGAGCGCAGTAGAAAAAATGAGCAGTCGAGGCCATGCTACACTTGGGGGACGGGGACCAGGAAAGAGTGTAGCGGAGATGACGATAATCAGGTTACAGCATGTGAAAAGAGCGATTGGTGACCAGGCCTATTTATCGGGGGAATTAGCGCCCAGGCCACGACATGGAGACTGTCTTTTGCTGGTGTCATGGAGTGGTGAAAACAAGCCCCTTTTTGCGTGGCAAAAAGAATATGAGGCCTCGGAGGCTGATACTTTTTCGATCGTGGGAACTCACTCAACCCTTTCTGAAGCAACTGATAGCATCATCATGGAAAGCCCCGCCAACCAATTTTATCTCCGAGCGGCTTTTCTTCTCAGTCCTCTGCCACTATTGCTGGTAGCGAAACTGGAAAAAAATGGCTTTGGACTTCCGCCTGAGATCATGGATTGGTATCACAGCTCAACCGAATAAGGCATACACACAATTCATCCGCACGTATTCATCACGCCTCTCGCCGCGAGTATGCCCGTAGCTGCTGCATTAACAATATCCCGGGATAACCCAGCACCGTCACCAGCGGCAAAAAGATGCTTCACCGTTGTCTCCATATTCTTATTTACTTTTATCCGCATTGCATAGAATTTTATCTCCGGCGCATAGAGCAACGTTGAATCCGAAGCAACACCAGGTACAATCTCATTCAGTTTCTCTAACCCTTCTATAATGTCCATCGTGATCCGATGCGGCAGTGCCATAGAAATATCGCCAGGCGTAACATCAGACAGCGTATTTCGCACCAAATTACGCTCTATCCGCGCCCATGTTGACCTTCGCCCCCGCCTCAGATCGCCCATTCGCTGCACTATCGGCTTTCCTCCACCTATTGTGGTCGCCAACTTGGCTATTGACCGGCCATATTTAGTGGTATTTTCAACCGGTTTTGTCAGCCCCACCCGCACGAGGAACGCGAAATTAGTGTTTTCTGACTTTTTCATCTTCAGCGAATGCCCATTTACACCTATAAAATCAGTATAATCTTCCTTAACGACAAAACCGCGCTCGTTAGTACAGAATGTCCTTGTAAAATCGTCATAGCGCTTTGTTCGTATATGAAACTTCGGGTCGCGGTTTATTCTTGTCACAGGATTCATGGTTATCGCAGGCACCTCTACCCGTACGCCAACGTCTATATCTTCATGTTCCGCTTTTATCCCCTGCTTTTTTATTAGACCCTCGACCCATGTTGCACCTATTCTTCCCGGCGCTAATAGGACGCATCCGCCCTTTATTGTATCTCCAGTATCTGTTATCACGCCCCGGCATGCCTTTATTCCTTTCTTCCCTTCTTTTTCCTCTTCTATAAGAAGGTCAACAACACTCGTATTGAGCATGAATTCAATGCTGTGCTCCACCAAATCATCCTTAAACGCCTTTATCACTGCTTTTGTTTTATCTGACCCGATGTGTCTTTGATTGATTTCTATAAAACTCGCACCAACCGAAGCTGCTCGCCTCTTCAACTTCTCTATATCCTCCTCAGAACCATTATACAGCTTGTCAGGCATACCATACTCAAGAAACACACTGTCCACTTCCTTCACGAGCTGCCATGCCGTTTCGTGGTCGCAGAATTCGGTAAGGTCACCACCTATATCAGGTCTAAGATTGAGCGTGCCATCGGAAAATGTCCCGGCACCGCCCACGCCACACATTATATTGCATTCCTTACAGTGGTTACAATAACCAACCTCTTCTATATGGCAATGTCTCTCCTCTACGTCCTTGCCCTTCTCTATCACCAAAACTCTCTTCTTCTGGCCCTCGCGTCCTGCAAATTTTAATTCATTCGCAGCAAATAAGCCCGCAGGGCCTGCCCCTACTATAATGACATCGTAATAATTCTTTTTCATCGTTCCGCTGATCAACGAGCCGGGAGGGATTTGAACCCCCGACGGGCAGGTTAAGAGCCTGCTGCTCTACCTTTCTGAGCTACCGGCCCAACATTACTTTACTTACGCACAGCGGTACTTAAAATTTAGTGCATATAATGTTGTTGTATCTTTATTTAGCGGACAGTAAAAAGGAGGAATAAGAACAATCAAAAATCAAGCAAAGAACGTTGCTTCTTTTTTCCTCTTTCTGGCTCTTGCCCTACCTCCAATTCTTTCACTCCCCTATTTCCATCTGTTTTCAGCTCGATTACTCCGTACTTACCCCCACCACCAGGTAGTATCCGTATTTCCCCCGCCCTAAATGCACTTATTGCCTCTCCCACATGCTTAAGGGCATCCAAATTGAAATCAGAATCGAAATGAGTCCCTAAAATAGAGTCAATCGGAGCGTCAATCAAAACAGTAACTTCGTCGTCAAATTCGGCTAAGAGCGCTTCCCAGATCTTCTGTACCGCTTTCGAACTCGGCGATCTATGCAATGCTAACCCTGTTACCTCAGCCAACGGTATCAAATGAAGATAAGGCGGGCGATGCTCTGGATGTGTACCATCGCAATCCGCAAGCTCATTTACCCGGTCTCGCACGCCTTTCTTTATCAGACCGCCGCATTCACATCTCCATCTTCTTGTAATCGCCTCGGTGAGCGAATAATGCGTATAACACCTGATACACGCACTTTCATTATACTTCCCCTCCTGTGGCGGGAATCCAACATTAAGCACGGGCTTCCTCCCTCTTTCTCGCTTTATAGCCGCTTTCAACTCTTCAAAGCTCATGTCCTCCACGTGAAACCTATTAAACTCCCGCGCCAGCCGAATAGGGTAGGGCGAATGCGCATCCGAGTTAGTCAAAAACGTAAGATCGTGCAATTCTCCTATCCGGTCTGCATACGATGAATCCGCACTCAACCCTAACTCCACAAAGGATATATACTCCGCCATATCCCCGTAGCACGCCTTCAGCGAATCATGATATGCGTACAAAGCAGTCCAGGGCGTGAACGCATGACAGGGACCTATAAGCGCTTCTGCATCCTTTGCATATTCCGCTATTTCCGCTCCACTCAGTCTCAGCGAAGGTCTGCCATCAGAATCGATATCCTTTGAGTACTTTCTAAAAGACTCGTATAATTCTTCTGCTTTCGAGATCGAAGGCACGATGAGCAGATGGTGCACCCGCTTCTTATCCTCAACTTCTACGGTAAGCACAAAATTTGTGTTTGTATGTGTTGTGCCTTCGTCTTCAGGTTTAAAATAAAAAATGCCATTTCTCTCTTCCAGCTCCCTTATCCCCTGTAGCCATCTCGGATGTAAACAATCCCCCGTGCCAAGGAGCCGTATCCCTTTCCTCAACGCTTCTGTAGCCAGCGTAGGTAAATCCATACGGGGAGAAGTCGCCGCGGAATAATGCGAATGAATGTGCAAATCAGCGTTAATTATCATGTTTCAATCAATAGCGGGGGATGGATTCGAACCACCGATCTCCGGGTTATGAGCCCGACGGGATCTCCTAACTACCCTACCCCGCTATCCTAAACATTCGTATGTATATATCAAAGAAGAACTCCTATAAAAATACGTTTTAAATTTGCATTTTGCGTAGTATAACGCAGGAATATTGCCTGACCTAAGCAAGGTTTTTATATACGAAGTTCAAATAAGGATACATGATGAAGATGGAAGATGAGTTAGTGAAGGATGCGCATGTGCTCTTACATCCTATAAGGTTTAGGATTATAGAGCTGCTTGTAGAGAACCCGTTGCACATAAATGGGATAAGCAAAGAGATGGGCGAAGAAAGGCGACTTGTATCGTACCATCTGCTAACGCTGGAAGAGTATGGATTCGTGAACAGTAAGTACGAGATATCCGAAAGCCCGAAGTCGAAGGGAAAAGCGATACGGAAATACTGGGTGACCGACAAAGTGAAGGATGTGATTTCAGAGCTTAAAAAGATTTAATTACTGTCAGGGAGGAAATATTTTCCTCCTGACCCCCCCTCCGCCAGCGGTATTTTTGGCATGAACCTCTCAAAATCATAGAATACGTCTGAAAAGATGAATTTCTATGCGAGGGGAAAATTCGTGCCTTTTAACTTTATTTTTAATTACCTATTACCGCTATTACTACTATTTGAAAGGTTAGGCATCAATGGAATTTGGGATAAACAAACAAGAGCTAAATACATAATATTCTCTTTACTCATGCTTTCCTTATCTTCAATGTGATAGGGGATGTTTAACCGAAATTTTATCGAAATAGCGGGATAACGTATAACCGCTCCAGGAAGGAAACAAATGTGCGGGATAATCGGCGTTTTTAACAATGAACGGTCAGTAGAACTCGTGATAAAGGGTTTAGAAGTGCTGAAAAAACGAAAAGATGCAGATTTTTTGATTCGCACTGATAGCGATGAGTTTTATTCAAAAGACGTGCACGAATTAAAACAGAAGGTGAAGCAGGGCAGTAAAAATTGCATTGCGTGCTGTTGTTCCTGTAAAACAGCTCTTTCAAGAAAGCGGTTAGGGGGCCGGTTTGTAGCAGATGCTGAGATATACAACGCGGATGAACTAAAAGAAGATTATTCACTTTTAAACGAGACAGACGGAGTGTTTGCATTTGCGTG
>JAUXGS010000010.1 GCA_030621945.1 Methanosarcinales archaeon
CAATGGCCGATTATCAATTTGGCATCGGTGCTGGAAGCGAGCTTGTATCACGGAAAGAAGGAGAAAAGATAAAGATAAGCGGGAAGTTCCCCTCGTATAAACTCAGCGTGAAGAATGGCGAAGTCCTTGCACGAATCGTGCCGGAATACGGGCTTTTAACGCTTACCTTGAAAGGAGCGCGTAGAATCAGAAATTATCTTTCTTCATATACCGTGAGCATAGGCGATTTCCTGCCTAAAGGTTCTATATTGGCGCCGGGCGTGGTAAACGCAGACGAGCAAATACGGGTGAACGATGAGGTTATTTTTACCGGGAAGATGGCGTTTGGCGTGGGTCGGGCGAAGATGAGCGGTTGGGAGATGGTGGAATCACGAAAAGGTGTTGCGGTGGATGTGCGGGAGGTGGAGAAAGTTGAATAGAGCTAATGAATTACGTAAGTAAGTATATGAAACTGAAGGATGTGGCGTACGGGATCGATTAGGTAAGGGTTGAAAATAAAAATCAAGAAATCTTTAAATATCTAAAAATATCATTCAGTATTACGGACCTATAAATCTATGACAGAAGAGAAGGAAGAAAAGGTAGAGAAAGAGGTGTCAGCAGTCTTTTTGAAAAACGTGGACGAATTTTGTAAAGACCGTGACACGATTTTTAAAGCTTTTGATGTGATACGCGAGAGCCATGTGAAGGGCGAGGATATTATGGGTGCGTTACGAGAGTTTAGACTTAAAAGAGCGAGTATTTTCTTGTTGATTGATGCCATCTTTCATAAAGAGGTGGAGCTTGAAGACAAGCTTGACAAAGCGAAGGTAGCGAAAGAAAAGCGTGACAAGATACTCGAGTTTAAGGATCGTTTTGCGGATTTAGCGGATGATATAGACCTATTTGTTATGAGCGAGATAGGCGTGGGCCAGTGGTAACATGGTAATTGCTCAATATCTTGTGGTATAAATTCTAAGCTAAACACCAAACTCGAAATCCTATCCTAAACAAACTCCAATTAAACCCTCTCAGGGTTTGCGGGGACATGGGCAGAGCCCACGATGCTTATGATTCAGGATTTTTCACTCCTTATTCGTAACCGGCTGCGTGCTCCAAAATTTTAAGAAGAAAGCCTCTCAAACACAGTTCTCACCTGCTTCTCTGTTTCTTTCCGTGTGCCTTCGTTCGTTATAACAATATCAGCGAATTTTAGCTTTCCCTTCAGAGGCATTTGTAATCCTATCATTTCTTGTGCCTCCGCCTTCGTTAGTCCATCTCGTTCCATCACCCTTCTTATCTGCGTCTCTTCGCTGACGTAAACGACAATTACTGTATCAAATTCATCTTGCCATCCCGTCTCTATTAACAGTGGAACGTCAATAACAACAAGAGCATTTGGCTTGGATTCTATCTTCTTTATCGCCGCTACCCGCTCTACGCACTTCCTTCTTACTTTGGGATGTATTATCTTCTCTAAAGCCGTTCGTTTCTTAACATCGCTGAACACTATCGCCCTCAGCTTCTTCCGATCTATCGCTAAATCCTTCGTTAGGATACCGTCGCCGAAGAAACGCACGATCTCCCACCACGCCTTCGAGCACGGTACAACTGCCTCTCTGCTGAGCACATCGCAATCTATTGCGTAAGCGCCGAGATTCGTGAACGTGCGTAACACAAGGCTCTTACCACTTGCTACTCCTCCGGTTATGCCTACGAGTTGCATATTCAGATACATAATAAAATCAATTTTAGAGTTGAAAAATACTTGATCCAGACAAATTATATTATATATGTGTGTAGGGGGTCACGTCAACAACCGCAGCAAAAATTTTATGTAATTCTTCAAATCGCTTATCCTGACGTTCTCATCAGGTCCATGCGCATTGCTCTCGGTCCAACTGCCAACGCCAAAAGCACAAACCTGCTGATGTGTCTTTTGAACCGCATAACCAATATCTAACCCGCCCTGCACACCTATCGTCCCTTTAGATACGCCAAAAGCATCAGATGCTGCATCCTTCACACGACTTACCCATTCGTCATCTGGATCGGTAAGCATGGGCGGGAATCCCGGCTTAAGGTGCAGTTCTAAGTCTATTCCATGCTTCGTCTTTATGGTTTCTACCGCATCTTCAAACTCTTCTATCACGTCTTCAATCGCTTCCTCGGGAATATACCGCCGGTCACCCCGCAAGGTGCAGCTTGGAGGGATAGCATTCTCCTTCACACCGCCGTTTATCATCGTAACGTTAAAAACGGGCTTTATGTGCCTCTGACTAGTTAGTTCTGTCATCTCGTGACTGCACGGTACTTTCGATTCCCTGCGCTCAATATCCCTTTTCAGTTCATTCAACTCCCGAATCACAATTGCCGCTTTTTCTATCGCATTTACACCCAAAAAAGGCATAGAGCTATGGCATGATCTTCCCTGTACCTTCATCTCCCAGTTCATCACACCATTCGTTGCCACACTTATACCCTCGTTATCGCCATCCATGCACAGCAAATAATCGCCCTGGAGTAGCCCTTCATCAGCAAAGAAGCACAGGCCAGAGTAAAGCCCTAGCTCTTCATCCGTGGTTAACGCAACCCGCAGGTTATACAAACTCTCTAATCCCTGCTCATTCATGATGCTCAATGCGGTTAAAAGAGATGCGACACTTCCTTTTGAATCCGCTACACCGCGCCCATATATCCTATCAGCCTTAATCACAGGCTCAAAGGGGGGCGTGCTCCAGCCCTCGCCTGCCGGAACCACGTCTAAATGCGTGTATATATCCACACTTTCCTTTGCACCACAATCTTTAGTAGCGAGGAGGTTCGCCCTCTCACCGCTTAACTCCCCGGTAGTCTTTTGCCGTGTTTCGTAAATATCCGCAGGCACATCTATTCTCTCGCATTTGAATCCAAAATTAGCTAATACCGGTATAAGCCACTCTACTATCTCTCCGTAATGCTCCCCTGGCGGCACAAAAGTAGGTATCCTGATCAACTCCGTGAGACAATCTGTAAGATACTTCTGTGTCTCCTCGCTTTCTACTGTTTCTCCCACCTTCTCCTCGTTGCTCATCATCATATTCAACATACAAAACTCTTAAATACGCAGACAAAAGATAATTTTTAGTAAGGATATAAGTAAGTAACGTAGCTCAACGAGTGAAAATAATTGTGGGAAGTGAGCGCGGGGGGATTCATGCAACAAGAGAAATTCGACTGCACGGCGATTGATTGGAACTATGCATACGATCTTTGTAGGGACGCAAGCGAGGAGATAAAGGCTGCGGGATTCAAGCCGGAGGTTATAGTTGGAGTGTCAAGAGGTGGCTGGTATTTGGCTCGTCTGCTCTGCGATTTCTTTCTGCTTAAGGATTTGCTCAGTTTGAATATGGAGCACTGGGGAATAACAGCCACGATTACTGGCGATGCCACGCTGAAATACGGGTTTGATGACAAAGCACGGGAGATAATAAAGGGGAAGCGAGTACTAATAGCCGATGATATAACTGACACGGGCGACAGCTTAAAGCTTGCAGTTGAGTATGTCAAATCCTTGGGAGCACTGGATGTTAAAACCGCAACGATGCAACACAAAACTTCTTCCTCGTTCGTACCCGATTTCTACGGCGAGCTTATAAGCGATTGGAAATGGGTGGTATATCCGTGGAGCATTCATGAGGATGTGATGAAATTATTAGAGAAGATCATTGCTAAAAAAGGGAAAGGGCTGAGTCTGCATGAATTAAAGACTGCCATGAAAGAAGAATTTGACTTTTATGTGCCTTACCACCTGCTCAATGAAGTATTGGAGAATATGGCATTTCACGGTAAGATAAAAAGTAAAAAAGAAGGAGAGGAAGAGGTGTGGCTACTGCGCTGAACCGCCTCCTTACTCTGCCATTTGCACTGATTAGTGGTGTCGCCTCTCTCTCCTCATGTGTTTCTTTCTCTCTATTTTTGAAGCCCCACCTATGACGACTCCGAAGAGAATGGATTATACCTCCTCTATCCCAAACGACTCCAGTAACACCTCTGGATTTATCTTTCCGCTTGTAAATGTCTTCCCGCTATTTATCTCGTTCACCGTAATCTCCGCAGGTGCGAACATGGCAGCATCCACTTTGAAGAAGTCGAATCCCGCTTCCTTAAATGTAACGTAGAACGGCTTTCCATAATCCCTTGAGCTCAGCGAAGGCACTTTCTTCACGTATCCCTTCAATTCATCCACATTCTCGTAATCCACGGCATAATACATGCGACCGCAGTATATGATGCAATCATTGGTCGAGCCCATACATTTCACATCGTCACCGACAATAGGTGAGAGGGGTATGATACCATGAGCATGTTTTATGCTGTTTATGTCAAACCCCAAAGATTCGAGCTTGTGAATGCCGGTTTCTACGCCCCGCGCTGATATTTGCACCGAGCCCGCAATAGAGGCTGTTGGCGCAACCACGATATAAAGATCTTCTGGTTCCACCCTGCACGCCTTCGCTATTTCCGCCGTTACTTCTTCGTCAGGCATCGTGCTGCTTTCCAAAACCAATACCGCCTCATCTGCATCGTCCGCATAATTTATCTTCTCATACAGCTCTTTCGGATTGAGCGAAAGCGCTCGTGCCGGCCCGGAGCCCATACCAAAGAATTTCTTCACCTTTATCCGCCATCCCGCAAATTGCGATGCCATACACGCGATTACCGGATGGTCCGTGGTAAGCTCTACCGCAGGCACAACTACTTTACCAAGGTCAAAACTGCTGAATTTTATATCCACAAGGTCCGCCATACATATCCTTGACACAAATAGCCCCGCTCCAAATCCTCCTGCTTCTTCTACACCTGCGTCTATGAGCGTCGTCCCATTACTTAACTCCTTTATACCTACCTGCAACTCATCCGCAAACTCCATCATCTCATCAAATACGTCCAATCCATACTCATTTACGCTTATCATTATTCTTCCACCTTTGCTATTTTACAATGCTATGCCCCTATTTATAAGAATAGGATTTTTTTTTATTGCTTATGCGTGAATATAAAATGCTATTTTTTGAGCATGGGCTAAGGGTTGAATGCTGAAAGAACTGGTTTACCCGGCTATTTTTCGGTCATCGTGGCAAACCGGAGATAAAATCCACGCTCTGTTTAGGCATAAACTCAGAGTGATAAAAGCAAAGCATAACAGAGCTAAGAGATGCAAAAGAGCGGGAGCTAAAGAGTAGGAATATAGAAACGAAATTGTCCGAAAAATCCCCCCATCTCAGGTTAAGGTAGATATATCTGAGGCGATAGGACGAATCAGAGTCCTCTTGTTATCGGAGTAGTATTACCTTTTTCCTCTGCCTCTCCCTCTTCTTCCATTCCTCTATCCTTTCGTTAAGAAGATGCCGATCTACAAAAGCGAAATCTCCTTCCTCTTCTTCTTTTAACAGCAACGATATTTCATCGGTGGAAAACGAGGGAATACCAAATTCAAGAAACTTATCAGCCGCGAAATGCGATAACTCTTTACTATATATTACCGCAGTAACACCCTTCTTCGCTAATAGTTCCGCTGTGCTTGCTCCTCCTCCACTGCCGTCCACAAGGAACACGATGTCACCTTTGTTAAGTCCGTACTTCCTATCCACATCCAATATTGCATCATGACTGAAAGATTGTATCACTTTTATCCTTTTCCCACCTTTCACTTCTCTTGTTCCTTTAAGTCCCGCGATGACTCTCCTCAACTCCGCATTCTCATTCTCTATCGCTCTTACTTCCTCTACCAGTCTTTCTATCGCTATGTCCCGCTTTCTTATCTCTTCCGTTCTTCTTATCTCTCGCGTTCTTTCTGACCGCATAGAATCGAGTTTACGCTTCAAACTCCTTGCTTCACGCTCTTTTTCATTTAAACTCGCCTTTAGAGCTGTTGTGCGCTCCTCCAACAGCTCTATCCTCTCATCTTTACCTTTAAGAAGTCCGCGTAACCTGAGAATGATTTTGCTTTCCTTCTCTTCACTACCCTTCTTCTGCTGATCTTCCCGCCGCTCCTCTTCCGTAGCCGACCTCTTATCCTCTCCCTGTGCACTGATTAATCGGTCTATAGCGGCACTTATAGACACTCCTTTAACCACCAATGCCTTCACCTCCTCTACGTCCACCCCTGGTGGCGTCTTCTTCTGCACCTGCGTAAATTTCTTCTTGTAGCGTTTAAGTGCATAAACGCAGGCAGCCAAAGCATCCCGCTCGTGTGCATTTCTGTATTCGTAGCCTTCGCCTTTCGTCAGAGCAATCTTTTCTTCCGTTGACAACGATTCATCCAACTCATGACCCGGAGCAGCAAACATACTGCTTATCTTCTTCACCATCGCAGGTGTTGGAGTTACGTCAGAAGCGACGATCAATGGTGTTCCATGTGATTCGATCCACGCTATAGCGTCTGAGATGGAGTAATTCTTTGCGCTGAACACTTCTATGGGCTTTCCGCTAAGATCTATGATAGCAAGTCCTACCGTCGTGCCCGGATCTATGCCAACGATGATGTGTTTTCGTCTTGCGTGTGGATATGCCATCTATCTACTTTTATCCGCTGCAGGCATATAAAATAAGCAGATGAGAGCTGGAAGATAGTACTAAAATGGAAGAAAGGGGGGGATGAGGAAGAATGAAGGTAGGAATAATAGCAGATACACATGATAATCTCTTAGCAATAAGTAAAGCGGTGGATATTTTTAACGACGAAAGCATCGAACTACTGATTCACGCTGGCGATTTTGTAGCACCATTTACATCTCAGCCGTTTAAAGAGCTCAAAGCGCCGCTGGTAGGTGTATTTGGCAATAATGACGGAGATAAGCTGCTTTTAAAGGCGCTTTACAAAGAGAATGGGGTTGGAGAGCTATATGAAGATCCGTATGAATTTGAATTCGCCACGAAGAAGTTTGTTGTGACCCACAAACCCCTGATAGTGAAACCGTTGGCTGCGTCAGGTATGTATAATGTGGTGGTATATGGTCATACGCATAAAGCGGTGATCGAGCGGTATTCAAATAGAAATGATGGCGGAGCGGGGAGCGAAAAAACGGTGGTAATAAATCCCGGGGAGTGCTGTGGCTACATCACGGGGAGAAAAACGGTGGCGATACTCGATTTAGAGAAGGCAGAAGCGAAGCTGGTAGAGTTATAACAACAACATTGTTGTTGCACATTGATGAAAAATCGCAATCCTTTTATAAGGGTGGTTTCAAATCAAGATTGCAGAAATAAGAAGTATTCATAAATAAAATAGATAAGGAGAAAAACTCAAATGGGAACGTTAGTGGAGGAGATAATTGAGTGGGGAGGCGGAGTATTTGGCGAAGAGCACATGGAAACGCTACTGAGTTGCGTGCAATGCGGTAAGTGTACGGGAGGCTGTCCATCAGGAAGGAACACGGCGTTAAGGACGAGAAAGTTAATGCGGATGGCGCAAGAGGATATGCGCGAAGAGATTTTTAACGCTCCTGAACTGTGGTTCTGCTCGACCTGTTACACATGCTATGAGCGATGTCCAAAAGGTGTAAAAGTGACAGATATAATAAGGACAATAAGAAACATAGCAGCGAAGGAGGGACACATGTTAAAGGCTCATAAGATGATTGGTGTTTATGTAGCAAAAACCGGTCATGCAGTGCCGATAGGCCCTGACCAGATGAAGCTAAGGGAGGCGGTGGGTCTCGAGTCGCAGCCTCCAACCTCGCAGAAATATAAAGAACAAGTGGAACAGGTACAAGAAATATTCAAGACGACAGGGTATGATGTGCTGATGGGTCTTGATTGGGATACGATGGCTTTAAAAGAAGAGGAAGGAGAGAAGAAGAAATGAGTGAAGAAACGAAGGAGTATGCTTATTTCCTTGGTTGTATCACGCCGAACAGGTACCCGGGGATAGAGGCGGCGACGAAGAGGATATTTAAGGAGTTTGGAATAGAGACGAAGGAGATGGTGGGTGCTTCCTGTTGCCCAGCACCGGGTGTCTTCGGCTCTTTTGACATGCATACGTGGCTTCCGATTGCAGCGCGGAATCTCGCTATCGCGGAGGAGATGGACCTTGAGATATATGTAACGTGTAATGGTTGTTACGGGTCACTTCAAGAAGCGGACCATTTACTCAGAGAGAACTCAAAATTAAGAGAGAAGACCAACGCGATCTTGGGTAAGTTCGGAAGAGAATTCAAGGGGACTACGAAGGTGCACCATTCAATCGTAATTCTTCACGACGTTATCGGGTTAGACCGGCTGAAAGAGAGGGTGACGAAGCCGATGAAGGATGTGAACGTAGCGGTGCATTACGGCTGTCACTTCCTCAAGCCAAGTGAGGTGAGGGGACACGGTTCTTCTGAGACCCCTTATATCTTAGAAGATCTTGTGAAGGTAACTGGTGCGAAGGACGTGGATTATAAAGACAAATTGATGTGCTGCGGCGCTGGTGGTGGAAACCGAACTGCTGATGCGGTTCAATCTCTGGAATGGACGCGTCAGAAGCTGGTGGGTGCGATAGAAGCGGGATGTGATTGCATGATTCACCCCTGTGCGTTCTGCCATTTGCAGCTTGACCGAGGGCAAGCGGAGATGGAACAGGCTTACGGCATATTCTTCGATTTCCCCATCCTTTTCGCCACGCAATTTCTCGGTCTCGCAATGGGAATGAGTGAAAAAGAAGTGGGATTGGACGCACAAACAACGAAAATGCCCGAGAAGCTGCTAAAATAAAAGAGAAAAAATTAAATTTTTTTTCTTCTCTTTCTTTTTATTTTTTTAGTTAGTTGAGTTACAGACTAAATAAACCTACCAGAGTTTTGTAGGTTGCGATAGTACGGCCGTAAACTCCCCTTTTTTCTGCCGCACGGAGCGCAAATCCTTCTCCTTCTCTGTTATCTTATCTATTATTTCCGTCTTCTGTCCCTCTTCCGATGTCACCTTGAGTTTGCCCACTAAATCGCCTATTTCCTTTATCAGTCCCACAATCTCATCATCCTTTCCTTTTATTACCTCATCCGATATTACACCCATTCTTATCACCTCTGTTTTAGTATATATGCTACGTTGGTATAGGATACCTACCAGCGGATATTTATAGTTTTCTATTTTTACCCGCTGTTATCCTTACCCCTTCAACACAATTTCGATGTGCACGTCCTTGGGAATCGGTATGCGCATCAGTTGTCGCAGTGCTCGTTCATCCGCTTCCAGGTCTATCAACCGCTTGTGTATGCGCATTTCCCAATGGTCCCAGGTAGGAGAGCCTTCGCCATCAGGGCTCTTCCTGCATGGAACGAGAAGCTTCTTTGTCGGGAGAGGTATGGGTCCGGACATTCTGACACCAGTAGTCTCAACTATCCTCTTCACCTGTTGGCAGATTTCATCCAATTTTTTGTGATCCACGCTCGAAAGCTTTATCCGTGCTTTTTGGTTCATTCCCTTCCCTTTCCCTCTTTGTTTGCTTGCTTATCTCGTATTAGTTCGAGTTACTTTGTTTTATTTCTCCTTTATGTCAATTACCATGCCCGCGGCAACGGTCTGCCCCATGTCCCGGATTGCAAATCTTCCGAGATGAGGTATTTCCTTCACACGCTCGATAACTAATGGTCTTGTCGGTTTTATCTTCACTATAGCGGCATCACCGGTTTTTATGAAGTCTGGGTTTTCTTCTTTGACTGCACCGGTCTTTGGGTCTAATTTCTTAGAAATCTCCAGTATCGTGCACGCGATTTGAGCGGTATGACAATGGAAAACAGGGGTGTATCCAATAGTAATTGCACTCGGATGCTGGAGAACAATGAGCTGCGCGGTAAACTCGTCGGCAATCGTTGGGGGGTTATCTACATGCCCACAAACATCGCCTCTCCGTATATCCGTCCTACCGACCCCTCTAACGTTCCATCCGATATTATCGCCGGGAATTGCTTCTGCAATCTCTTCATGGTGCATCTCGATTGATTTTACCTCTCCCACTATAGCAGGAGGGTTAAAAATCACCTTGTCGCCTTTCTTCATCGTTCCGGTCTCCACTCTGCCCACGGGAACCGTCCCAGCGCCGGTTATGGTATACACATCCTGTACCGGCAATCTAAGCGGAAGCTTAATTGGTTTCTCTGGCACTTTCATGAGGTCCAGTGCTGCCAAAAGGGTAGGTCCGTCAAACCATTTCATCTTCTCGCTGGGCTTCGTTATATTCTCGCCCTCAAACGCAGAAACGGCAACAAACACGAGAGCTTCTCCTTTATAGCCCACAGAGCCAAGGAGCTCTAAAAGCGCCTTCTTCAGCTCTTCGTAGCTCTTCTGATCGTAATTCACCCTGTCCATTTTATTTATGGCGATAATGAGCTGCGTTACTCCCAATGTTCTCGCTAAGAATACATGCTCCTTGGTCTGTGCCATTATCCCATCTTTGGCATCCACCACTAACACCGCTGCATCAGCCTGTGATGTTCCGGTGATCATGTTTTTTACGAAATCTCGGTGACCTGGACAATCCACGATCGTATAATAATACTTGTTAGTATCAAATCTCTGATGAGCGACGTCTATAGTAATGCCCCGCTCTCTTTCATCTTTCAAGCTATCCATCACCCAGGCAAACTCGAACGAGCCTTTTCCCATCTCTTCTGCCTGTTTCCTATACTCATCGATTACATGTGGGTCTATCGCCCCCGCATCCATCAGCAGCCGTCCCAACAGCGTTGACTTTCCATGGTCTATGTGGCCTATCATAGCCAAATTCATGTGTTCTTTCTCTGCCATCTTTCATATTCCTCCTATTATTTTTCTTCTAACCGTCTATACAACTTACGAATCTATATTACTTTATTGACTTATATCTTATTTATTTCTATTGTATTTATTTAACCCCTCACTAACCCCACCCATATGCTATAATCGTTTCCAGCTCCGCATAATATTCGGTGTTAAGCGGTTGCGCACCGTAGTTCCGCACGCCGACGGTGGTTGCTGCGGTGAGAAGTGGGTTTTAAGAGAGCACCACTCGTTGCCAATGTGTGCAACGTCTCAAGAGAGACAGTAAAGAAGTGTTGCAAAAAGTGTCGAGATGAATTGGGAAAAAAATTAACTGAGCCCCAACTTTTTTATATTGAGATCATATAATTATTAGTTATCATGGACGACGGGCAGGTAAGTATGGACTTTCTCATGGCAATCACTATTTTCGCTCTTGGACTCGTGCTCCTCATCTCACAGGTGCCCATGCTATTCGCACCGCTTCAGACCGTTTCAACGGACATACAGCCAGTTGCATACCGGACGAGCATGATACTGGTTGAGGACGGCGGGATATATAATGAGAGTGGAAATTTAATCTCTGACTGGGAAAAACACACAACTGATCCTGACAACATTTCGAGGATAGGGCTTGCGATGTCTACGAGGGAACTAGGATGGCCTTCTTCCTCCGAAGATATTGTTCCGAACAATCTTTCAAGACAGAAGATAAAAGCATTTAATAATATGAGCACTGTAAATATAACTGGAAAACTCGGTTTGAGCGTAACTTACAATGGAAATCCTATTAATTATAGCTACAATATTTCGCTAAAAGCGTTCAATGAAAGCCTCATTTGGAATTCCACAAGCAGTAAGGCTGTGTTGCGGATAGGCGACTCAATTCCTACAAGTGGCAGCGTTACCGTGGAGAAAATAGAAAGGATAGTTGCAATTGATAACACTACAGGTCTCAAGGGAAATCGCACAATAGCAGGACACGAGTGTGCGAAACTCGTTGTCTGTATATGGCGATGAGGATAAAGGGAGATAAGAAATGAACAAAAAAGGGCAGATGCATACGATAGAAGCAATACTTGCATTAATGATAATTATAGGAATAATAGCCTTCGCCGCTCGGTCTGCACCACAGGAAACGCAGATAGAAAGCAGTATGGACACACAGCTCATGCTTTACGGAGAAGATTTCCTCAGTATTCTCGATATGGAGCGAAGCGACCACACGAGTTGGCTTTACGATCAGGTTAACTGGACTGTAAACGGGAGCGACTGGAACGGTGCCGCAAACATCACAAGAGAGTGGCAAAACACAACACTCAATGGTAGCGGTATCTTCTGCAAGGTTGAAATCGTGAATTTAACAGATGGGCAACTTAAGGTTGTGAATGACACTTGCGGTGTGAATAGCACTTATGGAGAGCCACCGCAGAACGCAGTTA
>JAUXGS010000183.1 GCA_030621945.1 Methanosarcinales archaeon
GAAGAGCAAGAAATAGAAGAAAGGAGCGATAACACTATCAGTGAGGTTCTCCGCCACCGATTCTATAACTGCTGAGTCAAGATGCTCCTCATCCATTGTTTCAACATCTCTACTGACTATTTTGCCTACTGCTTCTCTTTTCAATTCCAAATTCTCCGTTTCCAGCGCGTTCTGCCCGAATCGTTCCAATCCCTTTATTGTGAAGGTCATCTTGAAGACAAGCGCGCCTAAAACAACGTATACGAGTTCTGATGGGATACGATAGAGCATTAAACAGGGTAGTGCAAAAACAAAAAGAATCAGCAGCGGATACAGCACGCCAAGAATCTTATCTTTACGTGCATCGCCCCGCCTCGTTCTTCTGTCAAAGAAATACATCAACCGGCTTATCCACACAATGGGATAAAATTTGTCTCTTTTCTCGGAAGGGTCGCCTATGATCAGATCTACAGCGAGAGCAAGTATGAGAATAAGAATGTGATCAATAAGGAAGTTCATTTTTGGGGCGTCGGGGGATATTTCTCTTTTAACCGTAAGAATAGTTCTTTGAGCTCCTCCCTTCTTTTTTCGATATCGTCAACATTTTCTATTCCAAGCGCCTTGAACGTCTCCAACAGTGCATTCGCAACTTCTGAGTTGTGTATCCAGTAACACTCTGAGCAGCCCCAAATACTGCTGCCGTCCTCTTTCTTCACCCATTCGCCACCGGTTTGCTCGTCTTCGCAGGGATAAAACGGGCAGAAACACCATGTGCAATCCTGACCCGTGAAATGACAGGGGTAATAATCACATGTCTCATCAGGTCCTACAAGTTTCTTATCTTCCAGCACCTTCCTCAGGTGTTCATAAGCAAGTGGATGCATCTTTCTTTATTCAGGCTCACAGTCTTCTCTTTAATAATGCTTATAATCAACAATTCCCTAACAGATATTTATACGATTTCTTTTTTGAATTCCATACTTTTTTGTCCGCCCACCAACGGTATTACTCTGATGAAGTTTCTTCAAGGTATTTACCAATGGGATAGGAGAAGCCGCAGATGTAACAGTGGTGCCTGTTTTCCGGCAGTTCCGCCTTGCACAGTGGGCATTCCTTCTTCCCTTTTCCCTTTACTTGCGACTTTGGAATCTCGCCCACAACCACTTTGTATATCTCATAGAAGAAGAGATGCTCTTTATTCATGAATTCCATCTCGTATTCTCGTTTTTTCGCCGCGAATTCAGCATCTGAAATCTTCCGTCTGATACTATCTCTGAGTTTTGTTGTTCCTGACCCGAACTCTATCGGCTCTTTTGCTCGCCACGCCACATCGCCCAATTCCTCTTCAAAGGCCTTTCGTAATAGCCACTTCCCATATTTTCTGCCGTCTATTTCTTTTATCTTCAAGCCAGGGTCTATGTCAAGAGCGAAGTCAACAAGTTTTTTATCAAGATATGGCTGTTTTACCTCCACGTCGAGAGAAGCGCCCAGCTTGTTAGAGGAGAACCACATCGTTTTTGAAATGGCTTTTATGTATTTGTCCAGTGCATCCGGCGAGAGCTCGTGCATGTAAGAATACCCTGCGAAGAGCTCGTCTGCGCCATCTCCGGTCATTACGCTTTTCATTCCGAGATCCTTTGCTTCCTTTAACGCGGCGTAGATAGTCAAATCGTTAGGAAGCGCAGGATCAAAGCTTCTAACCGCTTTTATCACTTCCGGCAGCTTTTTCAATGCTTCGGTTTCTGTTAGGCAAATCAGATGGTGCTCATACCGAAACTTCTGAGCTACCTTTTGTGCATATTTGAGGTCAGGAGCCCGAGTTTCAGTCAGAGCTACGGTAAGCGCCTTCTTGCTTTTATCCTGCTCGTTAGCAAGAGCGGCTAAAATGCTCGTGTCTAACCCGCCAGAAAGCAGCAATGCTTCCGCATTGTTTCTCTCCACCACATCTTTCAATAGTTCTCTTAACTTACCGCATGCTTCTTCCTCTTTCATGAGTGACCACAAGATTACACAGATTTTGTTTTTTACTATCTTTACTTTATTTTTTGATGGATCGTTACTACAAAAATAGAATAGATGAAGGAGAGTTTCAGGCTAAAGGAGACTTTCGTATGGATAACCGCAGACGAAAAGCGGTATGTAGAGATAGCAAAAGAGGAGATAACGCGACGAAGAAAAGAATTGGAACGGTTCGTGCGATGGCATCCGTATTTTCTTGTTACGCTCGAAAGGTACCAGATAGATGAAGTTGAGGTCGGTGGTACTATAGAAAAGGACGAGCTACCAGAGGTAGTACGGAGAATGATAGACGCCGCGGGTAAATTCGGCATAGGCCCGATGTCAGCAGTTGCAGGCACTTTAGCAGAATTTGCTGTAGAGGCGATGCAAGATGCCGGTGCGACATATGCAATGGTGGATAACGGTGGTGATAATGCGTTGATAATTGATAGAGAGGTGCGTGTCGCTATATATGCTGGAGAAAGTCAATTCTCAAACGAAATCGCGCTTCGTGTAAAGCCGTCCTCATCTTTAGTGGGTATATGCACGTCCTCCAGTACGGTAGGGCACTCCATAAGCTTTGGAACTGCAGATGCCGCAACGGTGATTAGCACGAATGTATCTCTGTCAGATGCCGCAGCTACCGCGCTCTGCAATGCTATCACTGATGCTCATTCTATTCCGGATGCTTTCCATTCTATCACCCATGTGGAAAGCATTGAAGGTGCGCTGGTAATCTATAAGGACGTGCTGGCAACGTGGGGAAA
>JAUXGS010000141.1 GCA_030621945.1 Methanosarcinales archaeon
ACCAGCCATAATGTATGCTATAAAAACACACTCACCGCTTCCTTCAAGTTCAGAAAATGTATCACTTATTCTGCTCATGTAGTGCCCTCTCTATTATCTCTACATCCTTATCTCCCCTTCCCGATAGGCATACTACAACACAATCTTTCTTGCCTATTCTCTTCTCATCCGCTAATCGCTTCACGTATGCTAATGCGTGTGCCGACTCGAGTGCCGGCAATATCCCTTCGTACTTACATAAAAGTTCGAATGCGTGCAGAGTCTCCACATCGGTCACAATATCATAGGTTACGCGACCCATATCCTTCAAAAATGCATGCTCAGGTCCGACTCCAGAATAATCAAGCCCGGGCGCGACGCTGTGTGTTGGGAGTATCTGGCCATCTTCGTCTTGTAACAGATAACTGTATGTACCATGTAAGACGCCCTTGCTACCGGCACAGAGAGTTGCGGAATGTCTATTGGACGCAATGCCTTCGCCTCCTGCCTCCACACCGTATAACGCCACGTCTTCATCGTCAAGGAAATCGTAGAACATCCCTATACCGTTGCTCCCACCTCCGACACATGCAACGAGTGCATCCGGTAGCCTCCCTTCAGCTTCCAATACCTGTCTCTTCGTTTCAAGTCCAACAACTCGCTGGAAATCTCGTACCATCATTGGATATGGATGTGGACCTACAACAGAGCCTAAAAGATAATGCGTATCCTGCACATTTGTGACCCAGTCTCTGATAGCTTCATTTATCGCGTCCTTCAACGTTCTCGAGCCGCTGCCAACTGGATGAACCTCTGCACCCATCAGTTCCATCCGGAAAACGTTCAACCTCTGCCGTTCTATGTCCTCATCACCCATGTAAATCTCCGTTTTCAAGTCGAACAAAGCACCTACAATCGCAGTCGCCAATCCGTGCTGTCCTGCCCCTGTCTCCGCGATTAGCCTGCTCTTGCCCATCCTCTTCGCTAACAACGCTTGACCAATCGCATTGTTCAACTTATGAGCACCGCCGTGAACGAGGTCTTCTCGCTTAAGGTATAACTTGGTGACCAGTAGATCAGAAAGCCGGGAGCAGAAGTAAAGAGGAGTCGGTCTACCGGCAAAAGACCTCAAATAATAGTCTAATTCTTCTTTGAATTGTTCATCTTTCCCGTAGTGGAGATAAGCCTCTTCAAGCTCATTCAGCGCGTGCATTAAAACCTCTGGGACAAATTGTCCTCCATATTCGCCAAATTTACCCGCTTTGGGGTATTTCCCTATGTACATTGTGCATTCCTCACGAATTTGAAGATCTTCTCTTTGCTTTTCCGCCCACCTGAAGATTCCACGCCGCTTGCAACGTCCACGCCATAAGGCTGAACCTCTTTTCTTGCGTCCTTCACATTCTCTGGTGTTAAACCTCCTGATAGAATCACCGGGATAGCGCTATTTTCTACGATCGCCCTGCTTTTAGCCCAACTGTGCGTTTTACCAGTTCCCCCAATCTTAGCAGAAAAAGTATCAAGAAGTATAAAATCCACATAATCCTCTTCTGGCATTACTCCATGAATCGTCCCATTTTCATCAACATGCACGGTTTTTATCAATTTCACATCAGGAAGTGCTTCACGGACGGACTTTAAAAACTCTTCTGATTCAAATCCATGCAACTGGACACCAAACGGTTCAATCTTTCTGACCACAGTTTCCACTTCTCCCACAGAACGCGGGCAGAGAACTACCACGATATTTATATCATCACCTATCTCTTTTGAGATCTCGCCCGCTTCGTCTATGCTTATTTTCCGCGGCGTTTCTACCGGCACATCCACGATCATACCTAGCATATCCGCACCGCTATCTACAACAAGATGCGCATCCTCCTTATTCGTAATTCCGCAAATCTTCACCTTCACTACGTCAGACATGCTTTTATAAACTCCTTTGGATTCTCCGATCTCATCAATGCAGTCCCAATGAGTAGCGCATCAGCGCCGCATTCAAATAAATAACTCGCATCTGCCGGTGTCTTCACTCCTGACTCACTTATCAGTATCGTATCCTCTGGCACATACTCCGAAAGTCTCGCGGTTGTTTCGAGGTCCACGGCAAATGTCCTGAGGTTCCGGTTATTAATTCCGATGAGTTCCCCGCCTGCATTTACGGCTTCTTCTATCTCCCCTACCGAGTGGCATTCAACCACCGCCTCAAGGCCTGAATCCTCCACAACATCCAGCAGCTTTTCCACTGGCGATATGCCTTCGATGAGCAATATCGCATCTGCACCGTATCCAAAACCCTCCCAAACTTGGTATTCATCCACAACAAAATCCTTGTAAAGCACTGGAATCCCTGCTCGCTCTTTTACTATTGACACATTTTCAACAGCCCCTCCAAAATAAGGAGAAGTGAGAACGGATATCGCTGTGGTCCCTCCTTCCTCATAGTCACTTGCTAACGCTAAAACATCTCTGTTTCCTATAAGGTCCCCCTCCTTTGGCGACTTCGGCTTTATCTCTGCTATTATGGACTTATGTGGTATTTTAATTGCTCTTGATAAACTGAGAATACTACTTGTTCTTTCTGGGATTTTATCCTTTCTCCTTCTATCACCTCCTATCTTCGTGTCCTTGACTATCTTATCTATCAAATCGTTCAAGTCTTGACTGCCCCCCCTGTAAACTGAATTACCTCTTTAAGCTTTCGGTATGCCTCTCCCGAATCTATTGAAAGAGAAGCAAGCTCAAAACCGTCCTTTAAGTTTTCTGCAAGTCCCCCAACGACCAGTGCTGCCGCAGCATTCATCAAAACGGCATTTCTCCTCGCTCCTTTTCGCCCTTTCAAGATTTCAATAGCAATTTTCGCATTCTCGTCTGCATCTCCTCCTTCTATCTCTTCCACTCTCGCCCTTTCCAGCCCAAAATCCCCCGGCGATATGCTGTACGTTGTTATCACTCCGTCTTTTAGTTCTGCGATTTTAGTCTCACCAATTGGCGAGATTTCATCCAGGCCATCCAAGCCATGAGCGACTATTGCATGCCGCACGCCAAGACCTGCTAACACGTTCGCAATTTTTTCGACTAGTGAAACATCATAAACCCCTATCACTTGCGCTTTCACCTTCGCCGGATTTGCCAGCGGGCCAAGGATGTTGAATATTGTTCGTATCCCAATCTCCCTTCTCGGTCCTAACGCATATTTCATTGCAGGATGGAATACCGGAGCGAACATAAAGCCTATTCCTACTTTTTCTATACACTCGCACACCCTCTCCGGCTCAAGCATCACATTAAGACCAAGTGCTTCAAGAACGTCTGCAGAACCTGCTTTTGATGAGACCGCTCTGTTTCCATGCTTTGCAACTACAATACCCGCACCAGCAGAGACAAAAGCTGAAACTGTGCTTATATTAAAAGTCTTTATCCTATCTCCACCAGTTCCACAGGTGTCTACCATTACTCCATCTACTTTTGGAGAAATGATGGATGCATACCGAAGCATTGCATGAGCAAACGAAATAATCTCTTCGACTGTCTCACCTTTCATTCTCAGTGCGGTTAAGAATGAGGCTATTTGTGCACTCGTCGCTCTGCCACTCATTATCTCTTCCATCACAAGCCTCGCTTCCTCAGATTCGAGGTCTTTCCCATCCACAACTTTCGATATTGCTTCTTTTATCATTTCTCCA
>JAUXGS010000231.1 GCA_030621945.1 Methanosarcinales archaeon
AGAAAAGAGTTTACTAACACTGAAGAAAGAGGAAAAAAATAAATGACTAAAATAGTAGTGGATATAAAGAATATTGATGAAGTCGGCGATGATATGATGATTGTCTTGCATTGTCGTAAACCAGAACAGAAGAACATACCTTGGTCCCATGGGCGCGAAGAGTCAGATCGGAATAATGCACAGTTCGTGATAGATTCTAAGCAACATCACGAAGATATGAAAGAATACAGAAAAGAGATACATAAGATCCATATAGGTCATGCTCTTCTCATTCAAGACGCAGAGGTGAAAGATGTTAATAATAAATAAAATAATGAAAAAAAAGAATGTACCACTAGAACTATCCCTAGAAGAGATAAGAGAGTTTAAAACGCGATTGTCGCTAGACGATTTTGAACTACAACTCCTTATGCAGCGTATCCGCATACCCATAGAAACGCTCACAAGACGCTACCTCGAGGCTAGATCTGATATAGGGCGATTACTTATAAAAACAGCTATTAAATACAAAGAAGAAAAAGTGATGAGAAATGGCAATTGATAAAGTAAAAGAAGTGCAGGAATATCTGAAAACGAAAGGTATAATTGTGGCGGAAACATCAATCGTCGATGCAGCAATTAGACTCGCAACACGCTGGGGCGGCAACGCGGTATTCATATGTGAGTTTAGAAAGGAAGAAGATAAAAAAGAGGAAATGGAATAATGGGCGAACGATGGGTTTTGATTTGGTTGGTCCGTGATGAATCTCTCAGATGCCACTCATGCAGTGAGAGCATCTCGAAAGAAGAAGCGCATCTCTATATTGATGTTAATGATGAGATTGAGGAAGTGATGTGCGATAAATGCTGGAGCAAAAATAAAAGGGAGATGAAAGAGTAATGGGCGCACGATACCTTAAAGCGGAAGAAGCTGTAATACGCAAGTATTACCCGACCTCAAGAAGATGGGAAATATTAGCTCTAATCCCGGGCAGAACATGGGTTGAAATCGGTGTGAAAGCGCGAAGAATGGGGATTCATCGCAATAAGGACGCAAAAGGCGATTCCATACGAGAAGGGCGTAGGCAGCTCAATAACACATATAGCGATGCTGAAAATGAGCGTCTAGATATGATATATCCAACGGCCACCCATGCAGAACCACTTGATGCTCGTCCAAATAGAACTCTCAAGTCTATTTTTTCCCATGCACGAAGGCGGAGGCGGCACCGTTTAAAAGAGGCAAAGGCTAGACATGTGAAGGTAGGACGTGAAAGGGAAGAATATAATGGAATATGAAAAATTGAAGGAGAAGCTATAAAATGGACGAGTGCAATAGAACAGATAGAAGAAAGTGTATGACAGTTGCTTGGGATGAAGTAATCAAATTTAATGAACGGTATTTCCCAGGATGGCGTGGAACAAGTGAAGTGTTTTACTCAAACGCTTTAGCAGGAGAAGTTGGAGAAGTATGCAACATGACAAAGCATCGCGCAGGTGGTGGGACAAACAAATCAAAACCCTCTGCTTACGAGGTTATGGATGAAATCGCAGATGTCTTCATATATCT
>JAUXGS010000065.1 GCA_030621945.1 Methanosarcinales archaeon
ATGAACTAAGATATTTCTTCTGCTCTTCCGTCAGTTCCTCTGTCTCGACGCCCAGTGATGCCAACTTCAATTTAGCTACTTCCTCATCTATCTCCTTCGGCACGGAATATACCTCATTTCGCAGCTTATCGTGATTCTCTACAATGTGCCGCACACATAACGCCTGGTTTGCGAAGCTCATGTCCATCACCTCAGGCGGATGCCCGAATGCACATGCCAGATTTACCAGTCTGCCTTCGGCGAGTAAATATAACCTTCTACCATCCCGCATTACATACTCAACCACATCTTCCTTTACTTCGTTTGTTTCAATTGCAAGGTCTTTGAGGTCAGGAATGTTTATCTCCACGTTGAAATGCCCGGAGTTTGCTATGAGTGCTCCATCCTGCATCACCTCGAAATGTTCCCGCCTTATCGCCGAGATGTCCCCCGTCACCGTGATAAAAAGATCACCGATTTTTGCCGCTCCCTTCATCGGCATTACTGCATATCCGTCCATAACGGCCTCAAGAGCCTTCCTCGGATTCGCCTCGACCACAACAATCTTTGATCCAAGACCTTTTGCCCTCAGAGCAACACCCCTACCACACCAGCCATATCCAACCACGACAACCGTCTTCCCAGCAAAAAGGAAGTTTGTCGCATTCATTATCCCATGAAGAGTCGACTGACCGGTTCCGTATCGGTTATCGAACATCATCTTCGTCTCAGCATCGTTCACCGCGATGACCGGAAATCTCAGCCGTCCTTCGGCTGAAAGTGCCCTTAACCTTATGACCCCAGTTGTTGTCTCCTCGCAGCCGCCCTTAATGCCTTCAAGACTTTTCTCATGAACTCTCGCGATTGTATCTGCTCCATCGTCGAGGGTCACATCAGGACTAATCTTCAACGCCTCATCTAAGCATTCATAGTACTCCCTTTCATTCTCACCCCGGAAGGCATATACGTTTATTCCATCATCCGCAAGCGCAGCAGCGACATCGTCCTGTGTGCTGAGGGGATTTGAGCCAGTTAGTGCTATTTTTGCACCACCCGCACGCAAGGTTAAGATAAGGTTTGCCGTTTCTACCGTAACGTGGAGGCATGCTGCGATCTTCACGCCCTCCAGCGGTTTCTCTTTTCCATATCTCTCTCGTATGATCTGCAGAACGGGCATCTGTCTTCTTGCCCATTCTATGCGCTTCTTTCCGTCCTCCGCAAGGTTTATATCCTTAATGATAAAATCTTTCATCATGCCACCTTCAGTTATGTTGCTGAACAGATGGGTACTACTATAATAAAAACCTTTTTATCTTCTTATACGTTATTCGAGAAGTGAAGGTAAGTGAGTGTATAGGTAGGTAGGTAAAGGGGAAAATAGAACATGATTGTAAAAGAGGTACTCAACGAAAGCGTCTTGACGCTTGCTGAAGCTAAGGAAATATTAACACTTCGGAAGACAGGTGGCGAGGAAACGAAAAAGAAAGAAGGGGAGGAAGAGGTGGAGATAAGGTATGAGCGAAGAAAAGCCTCTGAGCATACAACAAAGTTTGCTAAAGGTGGCGCGAAAGAGTCAAGGGCGCTGATAAACGAGCTGCTCGGATTAGCAAAAATGAAAGAGGGGATAGCAATACGGATTGCTGATTTGATGCCACAGAGCCCCAACGAGGTGCGGGCAATCTATGCGAAGGAACGATTTACACTTACCGAGGCGGACATAGAAGGAATACTCGATTGTGTTGCGAAGTATGAATGATTGAAGTGGGATGTGCGGTTAAGCCTTTCTGGGGGGGAGAATGGATGAGAGAGTATGAGAGAAGGGGTAGGATAGAGAAGGGAAGGGGGGAGGTAAGGCAAAAGAGACGGGAGACGAATGCACGAGTCCTCGATTATTTACCCTACGGGCATCCTAACGACTCTCGACCGGTATATCAGAAGAAACCACTTGTTCATGCGGTTGGCGAAGATCAATTCGTCCTGATGGAACTTTCGCCGAAGAAGGATAAAATTCCCGCAGTGTATGACCGTGTATATATAGGGGAAGGCGAGCGGGAAGTAATAGACCATGTAACCAAGCGATTGAGATACGAGGAGTTAACGCCGACGGCGAAGGTAGAACTACCGTATGTATTGGAGATAATAGTAAAAGAGAATGAAGAGCGGTTCATGAAGGCATTTAACGACGCAAAGCCAATCACCACGCGGTTACATACACTCGATTTGCTACCCGGGATAGGGAAGAAATTGATGTGGGCGATAGTGGAAGAGCGTAAAAAAGGAGCGTTTGCCAACTTTGAAGACCTCACTAAACGCGTTAAAGGGCTTCATCATCCTGAAAAGATACTTGCAAAGCGAATAGAAGAGGAAATAACTGAGGAGAACACCAAATACAAGCTTTTTACGTCGTAAACTAAACCTCTGGGATCTTCTCTACGCGCTTGCTTGGAAATAGAAGAATCTGCTATACTCTCATAGCAAACAGCTATTTGGAAGGAGCAAGATATATTTGGATTTATATTTACGCATGTCTCAAATCAAAGATTACACGCCAAAAGAGATTGATCTCAGCGAGTATATGGAAGGAAAGATGGAGGTGGAAGAAGTATCAACAATTGGTGAAGCGGTGACGTACACTATCGCAGAATATGATTTTAAAATCTAAATTCCCCGTATACTGTTATTCTAAGAGTAGATTAAAAATATTCCGTAAACTTTATATATTCGTCTTTCAGACCTTACACTCACTGATGAAAAAGAAGGTTAAGGAAAGGGGGCTGGGTACGGTGCTTCACGTCATGGATAAAAAGTTAATTGTGAAGAGTGGTAAGCTAAAAGTAAAGAAAGTGATCAATTCCATAGTCGTAACAGAGGATAAAAGGAAAATAGGAAAGGTTTACGATGTTTTTGGACCTGTTAATCGCCCTTACGTAGGCATAAAGATATTTGGGGGAATGAAAGAAGAGGAACTGAAAAAGCTTGCGCATAAAAAATTGTACGTTCTCTGATTGATTGAGGTGAAGAGGGAGTGAGGAGATGCCTGAAAAGAATGGCGCAGAAAGCGTTGGAGAGGCACGGAGGAGATCAGAGGTAGATAGGGAGCGTTTGCAGATGCTTAGTGAACGCCAGCGACGAAAGAGATTGGGTGCAGCAATAGGAAAGCAGCGTTTACACGCGCAAGAGGAGATAGACCGATTGTCCTCACTGCTTTCTATACCTGAGCAAACGAGAGAAGGCAGCCAGGCAATATACCGTGAAGCGTGGGAGAATGATTTGATTCATGGACGTTCAATAGAGAAGATACTGGCTGCATCTATTTACATGGCGTGTCGCACACATAATGTGCCGAGAACGCTTGACGAGATAGAAAATGCAACAAAGGTAGGTAGGAAGGATATAATAAAGACTTGCAAGTTATTGGCAAAGAGGCTCGATGTGAGGCTTGCTCCATCATCTCCTCTGGAGTATGTAGGCAGATTTTGTGCTAAACTGAATTTGGAGAAGCATGTAGAGGAACGTGCACAGGAGATAATAAATGAGGCGTTGAAAAAGGATATAACAAGCGGAAGAGGCCCCACGGGCATAGCGGCATCGGCGATTTACATAGCGGCAATCTTATGTGACGATAGGAAGACGCAGAAAGATGTCGCTGAGGCCACAGGTGTCACAGAAGTGACTTTACGTGTACGGTACAAAGAGTTAGCAAGAGAATTAGGGATAAAAGCAGAGTAGACTGACGGACTGATGGTATATCTGTGCGGAAATCCAGATGACTAATTTATAAGGAGTTGAGCAGATCAGATGGAAAAATTTGAGGTGATCCCTGCGGTAGACTTAAAGGGTGGCAGATGTGTCCAGTTGCGGCAGGGTAAAAAAGAAGACGTGATATTCTCTTCAGTTCAGGATCCCGTTGAGATAGCAAAAAAATGGGTGGCGCAGGGCGCGAGTAGATTACATATAATCGATCTGGATGCTGCGTTACAAGAAGAGCAGAATAATTTCGAGATGATTAAACGTATAGCGGAGTCAAAAGGAGTGCTGGGAAAAGTAAAGATTCAGGTGGGCGGAGGAATCAGGTCTTATGAAGTAGCGGTTAAGCTGCTCGGGATAGCTGCCGGTGTAGGAGTGGATAGAATAATTTTTGGGACTGCTGCGCTGAAATCACCGCGTCTTATAGAGACCGTGGCGGAGGAGTTTTCTCCCGAACGGGTAATGGTTGCGCTGGATGTGATAAAGGGAAAAGTGACGATAGACGGGTGGCGAGAGGTAACAGGAATAGATGCAAAAGAAGCGGCGAAGCATGCAGAACGAATAGGTGCGGGTAGTTTGCTGTTTACGAACGTAGACGTTGAAGGTTTGATGAAAGGCATAGAGCCGGAGATTATAGAGGAGTTCGTAAGTTCGGTGAGTGTTCCGGTGGTGGTAGCCGGCGGAGTAAGCAGTGTGGAGGATGTGATACGAATAAAAGATGCAGGCGCAAGCGGAGTAGTAATAGGGAGCGCATTGTATAAGGGCAAAATCGAGTTTAAGGAATTAATGACGATTTTTCACGGTTAAAACGTTCTGTGAAGCCTCTTTTAGCACAAATCATTTCTTTCTTAGCACAGGTTCTTTCTTTAGAAAGAAAGTGTTACGCCGCCGACAGGACTCGAACCTGTGACAAGCCGGTTAACAGACGGCCACTCCACCAACTGAGTTACGGCGGCATTCGCGATTCAGCATTACCTTCTACTCTATCTATTTGGTATATTAAAAGGTTTCAGTCAAGCGCCTTCAACTCATAACCAAACCGTTTTAATTTCTCTTTTCCCCGTTCGAGCATGAAATTCGCCTTTACCAAGATAAAATCCAGATATGCCTCGCTGCAAAACATTTCGTCGTCTTTACCCAGTGGGACATCCATCCTTTCCGTGCTCATCATCTCCACCATTACTTTTTCATTATCCTTTGCAATCGCCTTTATACCGCTGTATTTAAATCCTGATTCAATCGCTATCCGTAACAACGCCGTTGCCTTATCCAAACTTCCACACGCCACGTGCATTATCGGCGATTGCGCTATTAACCATATCTCGCCTTTTATGGGTGATGTTGCATCGCTCATCGCCTCCAACACTTCCCCCTTCTTTACTTGACGATGCCACTTGCCAATAAACCTCGCTTCTCGCTTGGCGCCTATTTCAGGTAAGCAAATCAAAACTATTCTGCCTGAGCAACTGCTCGTGGTAAAGAAACCGTCAAGGCTGTTTATCCTCTCGAGTATCACCTCCACTTCCTCGTCTGCGCCCCGTATCCGCAATCTCTCAAGCGCCCGCTTCTTCTGCTCTTCAAATACCAACTTGTGAAATCCTCCGGTGCTACTTTATTAATTTCATTTATGTTTACTCGGATTAATTCCGAAAGTTATTTATATTACCTCCTCCACAAACCATACTATACTAATATCATAATCGTAAATCAACTAAAATAAGCGAAAAATGATAGAAACGTTCCTCGTTATCGGAATGATAATTGTATTCACGATGCTGCTATGTTTATACAGGGCGGCGCTTGGACCCGGGGTGTATAATCGTATTGCCGCCTCGAGCGTGATAGGAACAAAAGCTGTTGTGCTCTTGGTTGTTATTGGCTATATATTCGAAAGACCCATGTTCGTTGACATCGCACTTCTGTATGCAATGTTAAATTTCATTGGCACTTTACTTATGGCTAAATATTTGGTGAGGGGTGAGGTATGCACAGCATAGATATAATATCCACGGTGTTACTGGTCGGTGGGGCGTTTTTTATGTTTACCGGAGCTCTGGGGCTATTGAGGCTTCCTGATTTTTATACCCGGCTACACGCAACCGGGAAGTGCGATACGCTCGGAGAAGTTCTTATAATCGTTGGTTGTATGGTTTATCAGGGATGGTCCTTTATAACCATAAAGCTCTTTTTCTTGATGCTTTTTATTTTTATCGCTAATCCGGTGGCCACGCATGCAATAATGAAAGCTGCG
>JAUXGS010000049.1 GCA_030621945.1 Methanosarcinales archaeon
CCCAAGTTTGAGTGCTATCCGCTCCATCTATGCCTTTATGCTTAATTCTACAAAAGGTTAGTACCTGTAATGTAAGTAATGAGTTTATTATTTTATAGATAGAGATAAAAAGAGAATTTAGTCGAGGAAGGTGCGCTTGCTTATTGCTTACGGTTTAAGATAAATACGAAAGACGACATGGAAGTCAGGGTAATTCTCGTGGAACCGAAGAACGAAGAGAATATAGGGGCGGTAGCGCGCGTGACAAAAAACTTCGGCTTCTCAGACCTTTATCTCGTTAATCCACCGAATATCGGGAAGAAGGCATTCTCTGTCGCTTCTCACGCCTCTGATGTGCTTAGCGCATGCACAATAGTGAACTCAATAGAAGAAGCGATTGCGGACTCTGCTATTGTCGCGGGTACCACTTCTAAGCCGGGGATTTCAGTTAATAAACATCTTAGAATGCCTTTCTTCTCACCGCAAGAGCTGAAAAAGAAGGTAGAAGATAAACGTGGAATCGTCTCTCTTTTATTTGGTCGTGAAGATGTTGGGCTCTTGAATGAGGAGCTTATGCGGTGTGATCTCGTGGTCTGCATTCCTACGAGTCCCGGCTATCCCGTGATGAACCTCTCGCATGCCGTTGCGGTAGTTCTGTATGAATTACGTGATGTGGGAGCGGATTCTGGAGCGGTTTCTGGAGAGCTACCATTAGCATGTTTAGAGGATAAAGAACGTTTGTTTGCTCATATAAGTATGTTTCTGGACGAGATTGAGTATAGGGATTATAAAAAGGAGAAGACCGCGCTCATGCTCAGAAGAATACTTGGCAGAGCTGAACTCACAGCGAGAGAGGTGCAAACGCTGCGAGGAATCTTAAGAAAAGCAGAACGGAAAATGGGCGAGGATGAACCTTAGAGGAGATGAAAGGATTAAGATAATCCGTTCTTAGAAAGAAAGTTTGATCGAATCTCCTTTTATCTTATAAAATCGCTTTTATCCTCTTTTTCTACCTATCTCTCCGCTTCTGCGCCCGACATTGATAGATAAGAACAAAGGTAAATGCAGCGATTGCAGTAACGGCAGTGAAACCCGGCACTTTCCGATTATCTCCAGTTGCTCCTCCTGTGGTGCCAGCACCAGGTGTTGGTGTTGCAGTGGGCGCTTTTTCCTGTAACATCAATGTCTCGTTCAAGCCGCCGATAGAGATATTAAAGTTGGCAGGCACTTCACCGAGTTCCTTCTTCGTCAGGCGGAACGTAACGGTAGTATTCTCGTTATTTTCAAGTTTAAGCGTTTTTGTCGCCTTCACCTCCGTGCCATTGACATCGAGATAAACGGTCTCGCCTTTCCAGTTCCCCTTTCCACCTAAGTTCGTTACGTTCACGGTTACCGTAACCGTGGTTCCAACCACAGCGGGATTCGGCTCGATTGTGAGGTTGCTATACGTGTAGTTAATAGGTGGGTACAGCGTTGCATCTTCATACACGTAGAAATGCATGTACGGTGTCCTCCCGATGAGTTCTCCCCCTTTATTACTGTCTGTTGCTTCTACCCGGAACCGGTAGTCACCTATTTTGTCGTTCTTACCTATGGAGAACGATATGATTCCGTAGGTCTCTTTGTAGTGCGTTGAATCGTAGTTGATTAGCTTTGAGCTACTTGTGCTGGCAGTGAATGTTGCACCTGTGGGTCTCGTCCCTGTCATTGTAAACTTAATAGAAGGTTTATAGTCACCAGTCTTCATGTCTTTTTTGGTCTTACCCTCTGCTTCCACGTAGATCTTCACGGTAGATCCCTGCGGGAAATGGTCATTGTAATGCGGCACATAATCCTTATATTCCTTCGCCTCGACGCAGATGACCGCCTTAATAGATTTACCAGGGCCGTAAACGGGGTCGGATGCGAGTGCTGGCATCATAGATGCCGATAGCAGCACTATGCATACAACTACCGCGACCAATAACTGCACTTTCTTCCGCATCACTTTTTTGTGCATGATAGAAGTTATTATATAGGAGTACATTTAAAAGATTCGGTGGTAATTTAATTGTTATATTCAGTACCCGAACGAAAGAATAGCATCTAAAAGTCCTTCCATCTTCTTGTTCTTTTCAACAATAAACGCTGACTTCAGCAGGTACCCTGTGCCCTCCTCATTATACACACTCCTTATGTCTTCGGTCTCATCCGACACGGTGAGAACTACAACCGGTATGTCTTTCAACCTTTCTTCACTCTTTATTCGCTTCAGCACCTCCAATCCATCAAGCTTTGGCAGACGAAGGTCGAGCACAATTATGTCTGGCTTTGGATACTTCTCCTTCGATGCGTAATCACCCCGGTTGTAAAGATACTCCAGTGCCGCTTCTCCATCTCTGCATACCCAAATCCTTTTTTTCAATCCACTATGCTCTAAAGTATTCTTAATAAGAAGCACATGCTCCTCCAAATCTTCTACAACTAATATTTTTATCCTCTTCTTCTCCTTATTCCAAACCATTTTTTATCACTCTTCAATGCGCTGCCTATGCGCTTTTCTATTTCCGCTTCCGATGTCGGCTTCTTCATATATCCCTTTGCACCCACCTTTAACGCATCAGCTATCATTTCCGGTCTATCAAAATTTTCTTCGATGAGCATAATAACCACAGCAGAGGCATCCTCAGTTGCTATCCAACGTGCTACTTCGATGCCATTTATCCCATCTCCATCTAACGCAATATCGATAAATGCAATGTCCGGCTTCAGTTCCATATACCGCTCTACCGCCTCTTTACCTCCCCGAGCGTCCCCCACAACGTCAAACCCGAGTTTTTCCAATGCTGTTGCGATAATACTAATAGATGGGAAACCACTTGCTATCAATACCTTCCCCCTTTTCATAGTTCTACTTCTTCTTTTAGCTTTATATATAACTTTATTTATTGTAAAATGTGACCTCTCACCTTGTATATATCGATTAAACATCAACTTAAAAGTTATACATTAATCTGGATAGGGAAAGAGGCACCTATAATGAAAAAAGAGCGATCTCCTAACATAAAACTTGATAAGAACATTATTGTATTGCATTTTACCATAGTAGCCTGTGTTATCTTAGCTTTTTATGTTGCGTTCGTTATACGCACGACTGTCGTCTATACTCACCTTTTCTATATTCCTATCATTTTAGCCGGGATGTGGTATTATAAGAAGGCCGTTTACGTTGCATTTGGGCTCGGTGTGGTTCACATCCTTGTGACGTTTTTCTCACCCCCTCCTCTTTCCATAGATGTGTTTGGAAGAGCGGTTATTTTCATCGTCGTTGCGTATGTTATCGGGTTTGTGAGTGAGCAGAGGGCTGAAGGAGAGGATGCGTTGAGAGAGAGCGAGGAGAAATACAGTGCATTCTTCAAAACATCAAGAGACCCTGTATTCATTACTTCCAAAGAGGGTAGAGGGGTAGACGTGAACGATGCTGCTGTGGAGCTTTTTGGCTATGAAGACAGAGATGAATTGCTAAAGGTCAACGTGCCTGACTTATATAAAAATCCAGAAGAAAGGAGAAGACATACCCAACTAATTGATCAACAAGGATTTACAAAAGATTTTGCCGTTAATTTACGAAGAAAAGATGGCAGTATCATCAACACCCTTATCTCATCAGTCATAAAGAAAGACGGAAACGGGAACGTAATAGGCTATCATGAGACAATCAGGGACATCACCGAGCGCAAGCGGATGGAAGAGGAACGAGAGCGTATTTTTAAAGATATAGAAGTAAAGAAC
Organism: Methanosarcinales archaeon; assembly: GCA_030621945.1. Lineage (GTDB taxonomy): Archaea > Halobacteriota > Syntropharchaeia > Alkanophagales > Methanospirareceae > JACGMN01. The sequence continues at coordinate 3,751 of JAUXGS010000049.1, forward strand.
TCCGAGATGGAGCGGTTCGTCTACACCGTCTCTCACGACTTACGGTCGCCGCTTGTTACCATACAAGGTTACACCGAGTTGCTCCGAAAAGATATAGAACGAAATGAGACAGAACAAGTGAAAACCGACTTGAAGTATATAGCAAACGCCGCTACGACGATGGACCTCCTTCTGAAGGACACACTGCAACTCTCTCGCATTGGGCGTGTGACGAATCCACCAGAGGATGTGCCGTTTGGAGAGATTGTTAAGGAAGCTCTGGAGCTGATAGCAGGGCATATAAAGTCGAGTGGTGTGGACGTATCTACGGCTAATGACTTCCCTACGGTTCATGTGGACCGCATGAGGATGAGGGAGGTGCTTGTCAATCTCATTGAGAACAGCATAAATTACCGCGGCGAACAGCCAAGCCCAGAAATAAACATTGGGTATCGTGTAGATGGCGGGGAGACCGTGTTCTTTGTGCAGGATAACGGAATAGGAATGGACAAAAGCCAGCATAAGAAGGTGTTCGATCTTTTCTACAAGGTGGACAAGAGTAGCAAGGGAACAGGTGCAGGATTAGCAATCGTGAAACGAATAATCGAGGTGCAGGGAGGCCGCATATGGATAGAATCAGAGAAGGGTAAGGGATGCACGATTTGTTTTACGTTGCCTATTGTGTGAACTCCCAAAGCAAAGGTATCTGGAAATAGAAGAAGAATTACCCGATGAGCTACGTAGACCCTTGCATTCGCATTCTCCAGTGGAAATGGTCCCCAAAAGCTTATATATGGAGTGGAAAGAAACCTTATGTGGTAACCACTACAAATGAAAGATAAACCTGCTGTGACCCTGCTTGTGGAAGATAATGAGGCGCATGCAATGCTTACAATGCGCGCTCTTGAAGATATGAAAGCGACAAATAAAATTTATTGGGTTAGTGATGGCGAGGAGGCGCTTGATTATCTCTTTCGTCGTGGTAAATATGCAAGCAAGGAAAATAGTCCTCGACCTGATTTAATTCTTCTCGACTTGCAACTGCCCAAACTCGATGGTCACGAAGTGCTCAATGTGATAAAGCAATCTGAAAATTTGAAAGTTATACCTGTAGTAGTGCTCACCACATCGGAGAACGAAAAGGATATAGCTCAGGCATATGAAAATTATGCCGATAGTTATCTTGTAAAATCCGCGGATTTCGGTGTGTTCTCCGAAACTGTACGAGAATTGAGCTTTTATTGGCTTATGCAGAACAGACCATCCCGGGAAAGGCGGCGATTGGATAGCGATATAGGATCTAAATGCAACGTGAAGAATCAACACATTCCACTATCTCCTCAAATCGCTCTTCCCTCCACCTGAACAAACACATCTCTTCGGATGTACCAGCTATAATCGCAATAGTCGAAGCGGCGAAGGAAGGAGCGCATCTGCTCAGCTCAATATAGAATGGAAAAAATGCAAGTTTGATTTTTTGGATTTAGAGTTTTGGATTTCTATCTTTATCTACCCCCCTTCTACCTCGTTATAGCTCTATTTCCGCTTTTGTATAAATGACAAATCCGTCTTTATTATATAATAACGGGTAATATTGGAGATCATGATTGGTGTATCTCATCTTTACAATCCCCAGGTAACGCTCTAACATATCTTTTTCCTTCCGAAAGTCCAGATGTATTATAGCATCAGCAAGAAAGTCCTCGACCCCATATTTACCATACTTGTTATCTCCTAGATGCATTTCAGAAACTACTAAACTTGTTACGCTCATTTTTCTGAGTTCCGCAAAAAAATTGTATATCGCTCTACGTGGATTTTTAATGGCTGTTAGGGAATATAAAGCATTAATAGGATCTATTACGAGTAAATCAAAGTCTTCTCGCTTTAAGTAATCTTCCAAAAAATATTGAGCCTTTTTTATTGAATTAAGTTCAAATCTCATATCCACCCCTAACTCCCGATCAATCATATCATTATCCACAATAACCAGATTTTCATTTTCTTCTGCCATTCCCAGCGTTCCCATTTGTCTCTTCAAACTCTCTATCTCCTGTTCCAACGTTATATACACCCCCTTCAAGTTATTCGCCACTGCGTTCTTATACAAAATGCTATACGCCAAAGAACTCTTCATACAACCGGGGGTTCCGCAAATTAACGAAACCGTATCTTTTGGAATGCCGCCCTCTAATTGTTCATCCAACCTTTCAATATACGTTTTTATTCTTTCCATTTTTCCCATTAACGTTTTTAAAATTGCATGTATAAATAATTATCGGTTATGTTTACTTCACTAAAAAATCGCATTCCTAAACAGGTCGGTGAGACGGACTGATGACACTCAATTGTGATGTATTGGTAGTGGGGGCGGGACCCGCAGGAAGTAGTGCGGCAAGGGCGGCGGCTGAGGCAGGCGCTCACACGATACTCATTGACAAAAAGAAGGAAATTGGTATGCCGGTGCAATGTGGTGAGGGCTTTGGATCATATCTCTCTCCGTTTCTACCCTTCAAAATCCCTCAAGAACTGTTGATCTGGAAGCTCAACGAAATTTCCTTTTGGGCTGATGGCATCACCATAGCGAGAGCCGGGAGCCTTTGGACCACCTATATGGTAAACCGAAACGACTTCGATACGTGGTTAGCAAAGATGGCTGAGAATCGGGGGGCTCAATTACTCACTAATACAGAACTCATCAATGTAGAAGTCAAAAACGATTATACCGTGACAGAAGCAACGGTAAAAACACCTGAGGGCGAAAAACAGATCAAGCCGCGTGTGGTGATTGCTGCGGATGGCGTAGATTCAACCGTTTTAAAGTTATTGGGTTTTAAAACAGATAAAAAGACAACCTGCGGTAAGGTATTAAGTTTTGAAATGGATAATCTAAGCTTGAGTAAGCCGAATAGTTTTCAAGCATTTTTAGGCGATTTTGCACCGGGTGCCTACGCATATATCCTCCCCAAATCTGCAACTACCGCTGATGTGGGTGCAGGAACTTTAATGCCAGAGAAGA